>CAYMXM010000392.1:0-5334 GCA_964394065.1 uncultured Pirellula sp.
GAATCGATCGGATTGAATCAGCCGATTGTGTAAGGGGATGACCATGCCGAAAACCAAACAAAAATCGAATCCACGTAGCGAGACGATCACCGTTGCCCCCAAGCTCTCTCCTGAGGCGTGGAACAATGCGGCGGAATGCTTGCGCGTGTTGGCTCATCCGATTCGCTTGCAGATGGTGCAACTACTCTTGCAAGGGAAATACTCTGTCGGGGAGATCGCGGAGCATTGCGAGGTTGCACCGAATATCGCCTCCGAACATCTTCGGTTGATGCAACGATGCGGATTTCTCAGTAGTAGCAAAGAAGCGAGGAGCGTCTTCTACAGTGTCGTCGAGCCGCAACTTGCCAATATCATGCATTGCGTTGTCAAGAAATTTGAGAACACCTAATAACGAACGGAGTAAACAACATGGCAGATATCGAAATCCTTACACCTAAACAACTCATGGACCTTCTGAAATCAGGTGAGGGTGTTCATTTGATCGATGTTCGAACCCCGCTGGAATTTCAAGAAGTCCATGTCCGGGAGGCTCAGAACGTTCCGCTCGACACCCTGGTTGCAGAACGATTACCCCAAGACGAAAAGCCGATCGCATTCATCTGCAAGTCCGGGACGCGAGGAAGAATGGCCTGCGAAAAAATTCAAAAAGTGCGAGGGACTGTTTACAACGTCGAGGGTGGGACTCAAGCCTGCGTCGATGCGGGGTTATCGGTGGTGCGAGGCAAGAAGGCGATGTCCCTTGAACGACAAGTACGAATCGCTGCGGGATCTCTCGTTCTCCTCGGTTTTGGTCTCTCCTTCCTCCATCCCTGGTTCATCGGAATCTCTGCATTCGTCGGAGCCGGATTGGTCTTCGCAGGAGTAACCGACACCTGTGCGATGGGGATGATGATTTCGAAGATGCCATGGAACCGCGCTTAAATTAGTAGAAAGGTTTTGTTCCTATGAAAATCGTCATTGTCGGTGGAGTTGCTGGGGGTGCGTCCGCAGCGGCGAGGTCGAGACGCCTTTCCGAAGAGGCGGAAATCGTATTGGTCGAGCGAAGCCACTACGTTTCGTTCGCCAACTGCGGTCTCCCTTACTACATAGGAGACGAGATTAACCAACGAGAAAAGCTGATCGTCACAACCCCGCAGCGGTTGAAAGAGCGTTTCAAGATCGACGTTCGAACCGAAACCAATGCGGTGTCGATCGATCGCTACAAGAAAACGGTCACACTCCACAACCGGGCTACCGATACGACTTACGAAGAACCCTACGACAAGATCATCTTGTCCCCCGGCGCTTCCCCCATTCGGCCTACCATCCCAGGGCACGACCTTCCAAATGTTCTTTCCTTGAGAACCTTGGAAGATGTCGATCGCATCCGTGGCTTGGTCGATGGTGGGATCAAGGATGCGTTGGTGGTCGGGGCTGGGTTTATCGGTCTGGAGGTGATCGAGAATCTGGTTCACCGTGGCGTCAAAACCTATCTTGTCCAACTCGCTGACCAAGTTCTCGGAACGTTGGACCGAGAGATGACGATGCCGATCGAAGATCAGCTTCGCTTGCAAGGCATAGCAATCCACCTCAATACGACGATCTCCAAGATCGAGTCGGTTGGACATGACCGACTCAAGGCTACGCTCCTGTCGGGTGAAGAAATCGAAACCGACTTGGTCTTGTTTGGAATCGGCGTTAAACCAGAGGGGGAGCTTGCGGCGAAAGCTGGTCTCGCGGTCAACACGCGAGGAGGAATCATCACGAACGAATCGATGCAAACCTCCGATCCCGATATCTATGCGGTTGGAGATGCGGTCGAGGTCGAAGACTACGTTTTGAAGGAACGCGCCCAAATTGCGTTAGCAGGTCCTGCGAATCGACAAGGACGGATTGCGGCTGACCATATCTTCGGTCGACCAAGCAAGTATCGTGGAACGCAGGGAACCGCCATCGTACGCGTTTTCGATGCCGTCGCCGCCACCACCGGAGCTTGCGAACGATTCCTTTCGAGATCGGGTGCCTTCTACGAGAAAATCTATCTCCATCCTACCAACCATGCAGGGTATTTCCCCGGTGCGAAAGGAATGACGATCAAACTGCTCTTCGAAGTTCCGACAGGTCGCATCCTCGGGGCTCAGATCGTCGGTGGCGACGGGGTCGATAAGCGAATCGATGTCCTCGCGATGGCGATTCAAGGAGGGATGACGGTCTATGATTTGGAGGAAGTCGAACTAGCCTACGCGCCCCAGTTTGGTTCTGCCAAGGATCCGATCAACATGGCCGGATTCATCGCGGCGGGGGTGTTGCGCAACGACCATCCAGTCATCCATTGGCCCGAGATACTCGCGACTTCCGATGCATACGTTGTCGATGTCCGTACCGAGGAGGAGTATGCGAAAGGGCACTATCCGACAGCTCAAAACTTGTCCGTCGATGTTTTGAGAGAAAATTTGGATAAGTTGCCAAAGGATCGACCGGTCTACGTCTACTGCCAAGTTGGCCAGCGCGGTTACATTGCGACCCGCATTTTGAGCCAACACGGTTTCGACGTGCGCAATATATCGGGTGGATATCGTAGCTACTTGGCCTCCAAGGTAGAACGGAATTCATTCCGTTAAACAACGTCTCCATCTAAAGCCCCAAACCACGCGGCGAGCCTCTCACCAACTCAGGGCCGTTCAAGCCCTACGCAGGCGGTGAGAGGCTCTCGCTGCTTACCGGGGCCTTGAGGCAGCCTGAGTTAGGAAGTTGCAATGCGTTCATTGGGGGCCGGAGCTGGAAGCGGCGGTTAACGGAATAAATTCCGTTCTACATTGAGCCAGTCCCAAAATTTTTGATAAAAAGAAAGCCCAGCTCTGGCCCCAACCGGGGGGACATGCGTACTATTGCAGCGACTCAAGGGGGATGGACCCCCAGGTTGAACAATGTATGCTCGCCGAATGGTCGACTGGAATCTTCATTCCTACTTGTTTCTTCTAAGTGATGAACACGACGAGCCCTGTATCCAATCCTTCCGGAGCTTGGGAGCTCAGCTTTCAAGCAGGCCTAGGTGTACTGGTTGTACTGGCTATTTCGATTCTGGCGTACTATGCGTTGGCAAAGTTGCGCGGATTGAACAACGAAGACAGCGCTTCAACCGACCTGCTCCAAAAGAATTTCGAAGAAATGCGGAGTGAGGGTGACATCAGCGAAGCAGAATTCCGAAAGATTAGAGCAACTCTAGAAAGTGTCGCTCCACCCCAAAGCCCAGCGCAAACTAGCCCAGCGCAAAACAGGGTGCCAAACACTTCCCAAGAGAACTAGCTTACAAACCGACCTTGAGAACCGCTCCATCTGTCTTCCTTAACGAACACAGAAAATGATTCTCTTCGAAGGCAAGTGTGTTAGACTAAACAGACAGTGATTGTTCAGCCTGGGAGGCTAACGAAACATCGGCTCGATTGGCGGACACGGATGCCCTAGTCGCAAGTAGACCAATCCTATCCCTTCGATAGATTGCCTGCTCTCGACGGCTCGAGCTTCTACAACACCCAGTGTCCCAATTCACTTCTCGACATGCACAAAGGCGTGCATCCGAGATTAGGTAAGGAGTCGATAATGCCCCAAGGTAAGGATGTCGTGCCAGGCCGTCGAAGCGTAGGTGGCGGAAGCGGCGGTAACAACACCCGAAGAAACGCGTTCTGTTCGTTTTGCCGAAAGAGCTATCGGGATGTCGGCCCCTTGGTCGAGGGACCCGGGGACGTCTACATCTGCGGTGAATGCATCGAGCTTTGTCAGTCCATCCTGGACCAAGAGCAAAAGAGAAAGCCGCAAAAGAAACTCTTCAACGAAATCCCCTCTCCTCGGGAAATCGTTACGCATCTCGACGAATACGTTATCGGGCAAACCTCAACCAAGCGAGCGCTCGCTGTAGCGGTCCATAATCACTACAAGCGGCTCAGCGCTTCTTGGGATGGTTCGAACGAGGTGGAGATCGAGAAGTCGAACATCTTGCTCGTCGGCCCCACCGGGAGTGGAAAGACTCTTCTCGCTCGGAGCTTGGCAAAGATGCTCAACGTTCCGTTTGCCATCGGGGATGCGACAACGCTGACCGAAGCGGGATACGTTGGGGAAGATGTCGAGAACCTCCTGCTCAAATTGCTCCACGCTGCCGACTTCGATATCGAAGCCGCTCAGCGAGGGATTCTCTACATCGACGAGATCGACAAGATCGGCAAGACGAGTCAGAACGTCTCGATCACGCGAGATGTCTCCGGTGAAGGAGTTCAACAGGCGCTCTTGAAGATGCTCGAAGGGACCGTTGCGAATGTCCCACCTCAAGGTGGACGCAAGCACCCAGAACAGCAGTACATTCAGATCGATACGACGAATATCCTGTTCATCTGCGGTGGAACCTTCGTCGGTGTAGAAGATATCATCAGCAAACGACTTGGTAAGAAGTCGCTCGGCTTTGGCACCGGCCCAACGCACGAAGAAAAAGATGTTGCAACCTTGCTCGGACAAGTTCGTTCCGATGATATCCTCGAGTTTGGAATGATCCCCGAGCTGATCGGTCGACTCCCTGTCGTAACCTCCCTCGCTCCACTTGATGTTCCAGGTCTAGTGAAAGTTCTCACCGAACCGAAGAACGCACTGGTCAAACAGTACCAAGCGTTGTTCGGCATGGAAGATTGCGAACTGCACTTCACCGAAGCTGCGTTGAACTCGATCGCGGAAAAGGCCAAGATCAAGAGCGTCGGTGCACGGGGACTTCGTGGGATCGTCGAAGAGATCATGCTCGACGTGATGTTCGAACTACCCGATCAAGAACCGGGAACGGCTTACACGATCGATGTCGACACCACCGATGGCCAAGTCCGCCACTTCAAGAGCATCCCCCAGCGGAAAGAAAGCGCTTAATGAAGCGATGTAGAACGGAATTCATTCCGTTAAACAACGCTTCGGAGTAAGGCTTTAGACTTTGGGCCATAGACTATAGGGAGAGGAACGCGAAGCGTCCTCCCATCACAACCCGACGCGTTAGCGAGGGACTGCGTTGCGAGCGCACGTAGCCCTTGTCGAATGTCTCTGGCGTCGGGTGGCTCGTCCCCCGCTTTGGCGCCCTAGATCGCGTCGCGTTTTAGAGTTCTGCTCCCCTCGCCCCGCTTCGGGGAGAAGGGCCGGGGGTGAGGGGTAGGAGTGTTATAAACAAGGGGCAAGTTGGTGTCTCCCAACGGGAACGGATAACTTTTCTGCGATCCCTCCGGGATCGTTGGAGCCTCAACCATGATCCACCGGCGGTGGCGCTGCGCTTACCGCCGGCTAATGGCTGTAATCCCTTCGGGATATCAGAGGATGCAAAACTTATCCTCG
>CAYMXM010000393.1:0-5323 GCA_964394065.1 uncultured Pirellula sp.
TCGCCCCGCTTCGGGGAGAGGGGCTGGGGGTGAGGGGTAGAAGTGCTAGAAACAAAAACCGAGTATAGATTCCCGACGACCTCGCAACACTCGTATTCGTATTCGTATTCGTATTCGTATTCGTATTCGTGCTCGTGCTCGTGCTCGGGATTCGAGTACGAGTACCGCTTCGCTGAGTACGAGTACGAAAAGAAGAGTTTGGACAGAGCAATAACGCCCGGGTCACTGATAAAAAAACACATTCACGATTTAAACATCACTATCGAAGGATCGAACGAATGAGCGTGCAGTCTTTGTATACCGCTGCAACCGGCATGGATGCGATGCAAACCAAGCTGGATGTGATCGCGAACAACTTAGCCAACATGAACACCACGGCGTTCAAGCGTGATCGCGCGAACTTCGAAGACCTCCTCTACCGCCAAGAAGCCTACCCCGGGATCCTCGATTCGATGCAGAACCCGACTCCCGTCGGAGTCGAAGTCGGTCTCGGAGTGCGCGTTCAAAGCACGCAAAAGGATCTTTCTCAAGGAACCATCGAACAAACCGGTCGGGATTTAGATATCGCCATCGAGGGGAAGGGGTTCTTGCATGTCTTCGACCCGGTGACACAAACCCGTCAATACACGCGAAGCGGCAACCTAGATGTCAACGCCAACGGTCAGCTGGTAATCGGATCCGCACAAACGGGACGGTTGATCGACCCTCCTATTCAAGTCCCACAAGATACGCTCGCGATCGTAATCAATACCAACGGGCAAGTCATGGTGAAGCAAGTTGGCCAAGAGCAGCATTCTCAGGTAGGAGCCATCGAGATGAGTAGCTTCATCAACCCAGATGGACTTCTGAAGGTCGGAGAGAACTTATACCAGAGCACAGAAGCGAGCGGGGCTGCTATCCCAGGTGAGCCTGGTCTCAATGGGTTGGGGGTCATCCGTCAACAAGCGCTCGAACGTTCCAACGTCGAACCAGTCCGCGAGCTGATCGACTTGATCACGACACAACGTGGGTTTGAATTGAACTCGCAAGCCATCCAAGCAGGGGACCAAATCCTCCAACAAATCGCCAATTTAAGACGGTAGCCCTAAGACGGTAGGTAAGCGAAACGGCAGGTAAGCGAAGATGAACAAGTTGCTCTTGAATCCCGAAAAGGAAGGCATAGCTCAGCCTAAATGGTCTGTCGCAGGGGGGGAGTGCTCTGTCGTAGGGTGTGTGAAGTGGTCGCGGCTTCCATCTCCGATCTGGATGGCAGACCGACTATGTTGCCATCGCATTTACCTCTGCATTCAAAGCGACCACGTAACACACCGGATGCGTAGTTGGCACCCTCGAGTTCTCAACTCTGTTGTTGCTTCTAACACTTCTACCCCTCACCCCCAGCCCCTCTCCCCGAAGCGGGGCGAGGGGAGCGGAGATCAGATGCGCCAACCTAGTCTGACATATCTGCGCAAGCATAAGGTACTAGGGATGTTTGGCCAACGCGTAAGCGAGGCCACGCAATCACAACCCGAAGCGTCAGCGAGGGACAGCACTGCCAACCCCGCATCCAATGCAAAATCTCACAGCACGCCCTTCGTGCCTCAGGGACTTGCCACCCTGCGCCCAAGATACTCCCGACAATGGCAACGGTTACTCGCGACGCTGTCCCTCGCTAACGCTTCGGGTTGTGATGGGAGGACGCTTCGCGTCCCAATCCTTTTTCAATTCCTATTCCTCCTACTAACGCTACTCCTCTCTTCAAGCCACCTCCTCGCTCAATCCACTCCCAGTGCCACTCGCCCCGCGAGTGTCATGACGTTGAAACTCCGTCCCAACGTCGTTTGCTCTAACAACCTTTTGCTGATGCAGGACATCGCCGAAGTGCGAGGCGATCCCTCTCGAGTCGCTGAGCTGGAAAAGATCCCGATCGCCCCCTCTCCGTTGTACGGTAGGACCCATACTTGGACTCGAGATGAAATCAATCGAGTCTTGGTGGTGCGAGGGTTTGATCTTCAAGGAATACGTTGGGAAGGAAGTGGTGAAGCACGCGTCGAACGCGCTACGCAAACGCAGGCATCGCAAGCAAAACCTCCCCAATCCGATTCGCCTCAAATTGCGCCGGTCGTAACGAGCCCAAACAAAACGATCCAAGCCAAAATGGTGAGCCACCCTTCCCCGTTATCCCCCCCTGGTCCCCCCCCACAACGTGGCTCGGGCGTCTCGCCCGATATTGCACCAGCCACCTCGAGCGAGACGCCCGAGTCACGATTCACCGCAGCATTTGTCTCCCCTGCCTTAATCTCCCAAGCCGAAAACGTAGCCCGTTCCGCCATCGGTAGCTATCTACAAACCAAGACCGATTCGACTGCCGAATTTCGTATCCAACCGGTCGTCCCACCCGAGCACGCGAAGATCCTCGCCATGCGAAGGCAGATCGTTGGAATAGCAGGAGGAACCCCTCCCTATGAAGGAGAACAGCAGTTCGAGCTCCTGGTGAAAACGGCCATTGGCGAAGAGAAGATTCCTATTCGAGCAACGGTTCAACTCCCCGATCTCGTTCTGGTTGCCGCAAAGCCTTTGCGAAAAGGACAACTCGTGCGGAGCGACGACTTGGTCTACCTACCACTTCCCAAAAGTGCCAATGTTGATTCGGACCAATGTTTCATTCGGATGGAGGAGCTGGTCGGGCAGGAACTAAAACGGGCGATGAGTACCCATCAAGTCATACGCCGAAACGAAGTTGGAACTCCCGTTCTGGTCCGAGCAGGAGACTTGATCAAGATCGAAGTCGTCCGTGGTGGAGTTGTGATCGAGACAAACGGAAAAGCGATCGAAAGTGGTGGACTGGACGATCTGATTCAGGTCGAAACCGCCGACTACAGAAAGAGACTAGTCGCCCGCGTCCGCTCGGATCGGCTAGTAGAAGTTTACTCACAAGGAAATGGAACCGCCACTACGCGTTAGTGTGACTAGTGGTGTTTTGGGTGTTTGGCCGACGCGTAAGCGAGGCCCGAATATCACAACCCGTGGCGTAAGCGAGGGACAGCACTTGCAACCAAGCATCCAATACAAGACACCACAGCACGCCCTTCGTGCCCCGGGAACGTGCACCCAACGCTCGAGATATTCCCGACAATGGGCTACCTGCACTTGCAACGCTATCCCTCGCTAACGCCACGGGTTGTGATGGGGAACGCTTCGCGTTTCCCCTTAACCTCGATTCGTGCGAACTTTAAGAACAAAAGACCAAATGAGATACCCAATGAATACTTACCGATTCAAAAGAACGATCCTTAGCTCCGGAGGCTGCCTCCTCTTCTCGATGGCTCTCTCCGCGATGGCCATCGCGCAATCGGGAAGCCTCTTACAAGCTCCCTCCCGCCCCGTGCCTCAAAAACAAATCGTTGCACCTGGGTCGCACCCCTATTCGGGAGTGATGCAGGCAGCCTATACAAACGATCCTAACGGAACTCCTCCGCAACCGAACCAGTCGATACTCCCTCCAACCGGTGGCGACTTCGGTGCGGCAGCTCAAAACGCACCCCCTGCGGGCTTGAACACCTCGTGGACCTACATCCCTCCCACCCAAATACGTCAGATCCGCCTTCATGACATCGTATCGATTCGAGTCGACGAATCGGCGAATTCACTTCTCTTAGGGAACGCGACTTCGCGGAAGACGACGGCCTACGATGCGGTTGTCCGAGATTGGATCCGTATGGTGGGGATCGATACGTTGAAACCAGCAACGCAATCGGACGGGGATCCGCGAGTGCAAATGAATCAAAACGAAGTCTATCGAGGCGACTCGACCCTTCGAACGAGCGAGACGTTGACGTTCAACATCGCCTCGCAAGTCGTCGACATCCTTCCGAACGGGTTGATCGTTTTGGAGGGGACCACGACGATTACCCTGAACGATAACAGTTTGGAAATCTCCTTGATCGGAACTTGTCGCAGCGAAGACATCGGCGCGGACAATACGGTGCTGAGTCGGAATCTCGTTAATAAGCGGATTCAAAAGAAAGAGGACGGCCACGTCCGAGACGGATATTCTCGCGGCTGGTTTACCCGAGTGTTCGCAAAAGTGAAACCGTTTTAGTTTTTTGGGTATGGGGTAGGACGCGAAGCGTCCACCCATCACAACCCGTGGCGTAAGCGAGGGACAGCGTCGCGAGCGCACGTAACCCTTGTCATGAACATCTCAGGCGTCAGGTGGCACGTCCCTGAGACTGGCCTGACGCATCGGTGGTAAGGGAGTGGACGCGAAGCGTCCCCTCCATCACAACCCGTGGCGTAAGCGAGGGACAGCGTTGCGAGTGCACGTAGCCCTTGTCGGGAATATCTCAGGCGTCGGGTGGCACCTCTCTGAGACGCGAAGGGTGTGCTGTGAGACCTTGGCTGGATATCTGGTTGCCAGTGCTGTCCCTCGCTAACGCGTCGGGTTGTGATGTTCGTGCCTCGGACGACATGCGTCCCTCCTATTTCCTCACCGATTTACCCGACGAGGTGAGTTTTTCTAGAGCGATCTCTGATATTGCAGTCCCTTCGACGTCCACTCCTCTCAATCGATCCATGCGGCACAAGTGATCGATGATCAGATCGCTCACTTGCGTGTCGTTTAGCCGAATGGCGTTTACAGGCAAGTCCGTCGGTATCGTCAGGACTAACGCATCGTCGGCGTCCGACTTTGCAAGATCGAGCACCTCAAGAGCGGGGAAACTCTTCAGAACCGCCAAGTCACCTCCCGACACCTTGGCTCCCGACAAGTCAAGGTATGCGACGAACTCCTTCTGCTCGGACAAGGCTGTTGTCGAAAGCGGAGGTATCGATAGAGTCGAGAGCCACGTAACCTTGTTCCCTTCGAGGCCAACATAATAAAAGCCGCTCCGTTTGAGCTGGGACGCGATGAAGGTGTTGCGAACGCTGGTGGACCTCGTAACGCAAATTGCGAGCAGACAGAGAATCGCGAAAAGGGAGAAAAGAGTACGAAGTGAAAACATGCTGGATGTTTGGGGGGGAGGGCTACCCAACCTTGACCTACGGGCAAGGCTAGTTGCCCCTGGGCTGTCAAAAAGTTGGTGTTGTGAGGAATTAGCTTAACGCAAGTTTTGTTCTCTGATTCGCTTTTTTGTCCGATCGGGGCTCGCCCCCGTCGGACACCGCTTTGGCGCCCTAGCACGCGCCGCGCTTTAGATTATCTGCTCCCCTCGCCCCTTTTAGGGGAGAGGGGCTGGGGGTGGCCTGACGCATCGGTGTTAAGGGGGGGGGGGCGACGCGAAGCGTCCCCCCATCACAACCCGTGGCGTAAGCGAGGGACAGCGTCGCGAGTGCACGTAACCCT
>CAYMXM010000394.1:0-5300 GCA_964394065.1 uncultured Pirellula sp.
TGCGAGTCGTAGGGTGTGTGAAGTGGCCGCCGCTTCTGGTTCAGATCGAGATGGCGAGTCAATCCTCGCTACCCCTCACCCCCAGCCCCTCTCCCCGAAGCGGGGCGAGGGGAGCAGATTTTTTGTGGGTTATGTTCTTCCTATAGCCCAAAGCCTCACCCCTCAAATCTGATTCGTAAGATTCGTGGTTACTCAACAAGGAGTTGAGAGCCTCTCGCCACCTGCGGGGGCTTGGAGGGCCCTGAGGTGGATGGATATAGGGCGCTCATTGGGGGTAGGAGGTGGAAGCGTTGCTTAACGGAATGAATTCCGTTCTACATTGGCGGGGGCTTGAAGGGCCCTGAGGTGGAGACCGGCTCACGGCGCTGACGGCGGCTTTGATTGGAAGCGTTGTTTAACGGAATGAATTCCGTTCTACTTTATCAGCTCCGGTAGGTACTTCACGGGGAGGGTTCCGTGGCTTAGGACTTCTTCATGGTACTTCCCGAGTTCGAAGCGATCTCCTCGGGCTCTTTGGACTTTTTTCCGAAGGTTATAAAACGCCATGCGTCCTACGAAATAGGTCGACAGTTGGCAGGAGCTTTGCTTCGCGCGCTGAATCTTACCGATCGCTTCACCGGTGGTTTGGAAGCCGCGATCGACGAGCAACGACAGAGCCTCTTCATCGGTCATCTCGGTGCAGTGCATCCGATAGTCGAGAATCGCGTTGAGGACTGCTCGGATGTAGAACTTGAGCTGGTGAAGGCGAAGTGAAAGATCTCCTTCACCGTATCCTTGATCTAGCATCATCTGCTCGGTGTAGACGGCCCAACCTTCGGCAAAGACACCGGAGTAAAGAACCTTTCGGACGAGGGAGTCGGACCGGTTGCTGTAATCCAACTGAACATAGTGACCTGGATAGGCTTCGTGGATCGTCAGGATTTGCAACATCGCAGAGTTGTACTCCTGAAGATAGGCTTCCTTCCGCTCGTCAGGCCATTCCGCGGGTGGCGGTGCAATCGCGTAGAGACTCTTTGCCATCGGGTCGAGAGGTGGAGCCGGGTTCAAGTAAGCTACCGAATAGCCCCGCTGAAATTCCGGCATCAAGATGATGTCGCACTGGTCAGGGGCAGGTAAAGTCAGGATCTTCTTTTCTGAGATGAACTGTTTGATCCGCTCGACCGTTCCTCGGGCATCCTCGACGAGAGTCTCTTCCGTTCCGTGCGATTTCCCAAGTTCTTTGAGAACAGACCGAATCGTTTCCCGTCGCCCTTCTTCGTCGTCGGGTGGAAGAGCTTGATCTGGAAAAAGACGACTCCAGAGTTGCTTTGAAACGTAGTACATCTCCGCTTCGACGCGAACCGCTTCTCGTTCGGCCGCTTCGATCACCTCTTGCGCGGACATCCCCGCATCGAGTTCCATCGCTAACTTTTGAGAGAATTTCTCCTTTCCGATCCGCCAGTCGCTGGTGGAACGGGGGAGGACTTTTTCTTCGAGGAAGCGTTTGTAGTCCCGAAGGGCTTCGGCCGCCTTTCGAGCGGGTGGAGCCAGGGAGCTGACTTGAGGGGATTCATCTGCCATCGTAAAGATCTCTCGTTCATAAAACGAGATTGCCCCTTCGGTCCGCTTGATCGCGATTTCCGTCAGCACTTTGGGTGGACTCGTCAAGGAAGCCTTCGCGGCTTCGATCACTTTGGGGATGCCACCCATGCGTGAGACTGCATTCTCGATATTCCGATGTTTGGGCAAGGTCGATTGGGTGAAGAGCCCGTAGATACTGTCGGAACTGTAGGCGAGATAGACGCGAGGGTCGGTGGCAAACTCATCGATCTGTTTGGCTTGCCAGAGACGGTACTGCAAGTAGTGTCGCCAGATCTCCAAATCGATTAGAGCGTTTCTTGAGAGGTTTTTTCCTTGGAATCTGTTGGTGAGCGAGGAAAGGGTCTGCTCGTCGTGACGCAGGTCCGCAGCTCTTGCCGAGGGAGAGAGATCGTCCATCATTCCGTCGTAGGCTCGATTCCCAAGTTGGGAGGCGAATACCGGATGTCGTTTGCATTCTTCTTCGAGCCACTCGCGAAAGGCGGACGCTACTTCTCGGTCTTCGCTTCCTTCCTGCCCCATGACCGTTCCACCCCCCGCGAAGAGACCGGTTAAGATCCCGATGATACGAGCGACGGTTTGAACGACAGAACGATTTAGTTTACCAGCTAGCTGTGTCATCTTGGTCGAAGAGAAACGAGTGAGGAAAAAAATCGGATATGCAAATTTAGAAGGTCCAGTTTACACGATCGATGACAAAGTAGGGTGTGTGAAGTGGTCGCGATTGCTAGTTGGAAACGGTTGGCCAACCACAAATCCTCTCTATCGCAACCACGCTCACATCAAGAGCGACCACGCAACACACCAAGTGTGCTGAGGTGGGTAGATTGATTGAAATGCTGACAAGATTGATAATGGGAGCGTGACCGTTTCACACACCCTACCTAGAACGTAATAATGCAAAATCATCGTGGGCTTACAATCGTCGAGTTGTGTGTTGTTCTCGCAATTATTTCCTTGTTGCTAGCGTTTTTACTCCCGGCAGTTCAGTCGGTACGAGAACGGGCTAGGGAAACAGTATGCAAAAACAATCTGCATCAGCTCAACCTTGCGATGGGGCAGTATATCGGAGTTTACAAACAACTCCCAAAACCCAACGGACCGGGCATGACAGGAGGTTGGGCGGTAGAGATACTTCCGTTTCTTGAGCAGAAGGGTATGAAAGAGAATATTGTGGAAGGAATCCCGATTGCCGACGTACCGGAGTCCCTCTTTCGTCCGCCCCCTATTATGCGCTGTCCTCGTCGAACGGCTCTCGACCGCACCCCCGACGATGCGATGTCGCCTAGCCACTATGTGTTTGTTCCAGCGGGACGCAAATCATATTACCTATTCGATGCGCCGGTTGAGACCAGTATCCCCTGGATAAGTGGTCCCGAGATGAGTTACCCAAGCGTGACTAGGTCGATCGGCCCTCATTCGAAAGGGTCCTTCTATGCGTCGAGTTCACAAGGGGGTGGGTTTATGCTCGACGGAAAAGATATGAAATAGAGTGCGTGCGACGCGAAAATCTGTATCGAATGAATCAGCCGATTACCCGGTTTCTCTGCGCTCTCGGCGGTTCTGGCGAGGGGGCGTGAAGTACAGCTTTCCAACGGGCTATTGTTCCTCGCACTTCTACCCCTCACCCCTCAAATCTGATTCGTAAGATTCGTCCGATTCGTGGTTGCTCAACAAGGAGTTGAGAGCCTCTCGCCACCTGCGGGGGCTTGGAGGGCCCTGAGGTGGATGGATATAGGGCGCTCATTGGGGGTAGGAGGTGGAAGCGTTGCTTAACGGAATGAATTCCGTTCTACATTGGCGGGGGCTTGAAGGGCCCTGAGCTAGAGACCGGCTCACGGCGCTGACGGCGGCTTTGATTGGAGGCGTTGTTTAACGGAATGAATTCCGTTCTACATTGGGGGAGGATATTGAGCTAGGATTTGTTGGAGCTCTTTTGCAATGTCGGGCTTCGATGCGTATAGATTTCGTGATTCGTTCGGGTCTTCTACGTAGTCGTACAACTCCCATTCGACAGGTTGGTTTGCATCTCGAAGATGTTTCCATTCCACCAAGCGATAGCGTTCGGTTCTTATCGCTCGACCAAGTTTTCCTTTCGGGAAGACATGGTAAGCATGATCTCGCACCCGAGCTTTTGGGTCCTTCAAGACCGAGACCAAACTCTTTCCGTCGATCGGTTGAGGTCCCGTTGGAGCAGGGAGCCCCGCTAGTTCTGCGAGGGTTGGATAAAGATCGACCGACTCGGCAAGCTGATTCGTCACTGTCCCCGGTTGCGTAACACCTGGAGCAGAGATCAACAACGGAATACGGTTGGCTTGTTCGTAGTTCGTATGCTTGGTCCAGATACCATGGTCCCCCAAGTGATATCCGTGATCACTCCAAAAAAGAATGATCGTGTTCCGAAATAGGTCCAGTCTTTCGACTTCGTCCAGCACGATTCCCACTTGCGCGTCCATATAGCTAGTGCTAGCGTAGTAGCCATGAACTAGATTTTGTCGCAAGTCTTCCGAAAAAGAGACGTCTGGACCGACGGGTACTGGCTCATAAGCAGCGATCTCTCCGCCTCGTTTTCCAGCAACCTTCGGTGCATCTTTTGGTTCCGTCTCGTTCTCGAGAACGGGGAGTTCATCAGGGGAATAGAGATCCCAATAGCGACGTGGTGCCGAGAAGGGCAAATGGGGACGGACAAATCCGGCGACGATGAAGAAGGGGTCTCCTCCTCCCTTCTCCTGCTCTTTTGCAAACTGCAATCGTTTCACCGTCTCCCGAGCAACCCGTCCGTCGGCGTACGCATCATCCTCGACCTTCGGTGATTCCCAAGCGGCTCCTCGAGGCAAGCTCGGAATGCGATCGAGCTCTCGATTGGTGAAGAGCGCTTCTTCTCGAGTCAGCTTTCCCCCGCCCGTGCTCGAGGGATCCAGATACTCGATGACCTTGTCGCGATAGGTGTAGCCGGGAAAGGAAACGGGATCGCCGTTGTTTCCATGTCCAACGTGGAAGATCTTCCCGAGTCCTTCGACGCGATAACCATGGGAAGTGAAATACTGGGGTAGGGTCACTGCATCGGGCAACTTGGTACGGAGCTGGCTCCCCAGACCATAGAGTCCGGTCGAGGTCGAGTGAGAGCCGAGCATGAGGGTAAACCGAGACGGTGCGCAGACCGCTTGGTTGCAAAAAGCCAGATCGAAACGAAGGGATCGTTCGGCGAAGCGATCGATGTTCGGGGTCTTAGCAACTCGGTCACCATAGCATCCGAGAATCGGCTTGAGATCGTCGACGAGGATCAGCAGCACGTTCGGTTTGGAAGATTCCTGGGCAAACGCTTGGGGGGCGGCGAAGGGGATCGCCAGGATGAGTAAGTACAGACGAAGTCGAAGCATAGGTATAGGGTTCTCTTGATGTGGCCCGGGCATGCGGAGAATCTGACGTAGGGGGTGTGAAGTGGTCGCGTTTGTCATTCGGAAGGGGTTAGCCAATCAGACATCCTCTCCATCCCAACCACGCTCGGATCGAGAGCGACCACGCAACACTCCAAGTGTAGTGAATTGCCTCTTTGCGTTTCTCTGCGTTCTCGGCGGTTCATTTTTCTTTGATTCGTTCGTGGTTTTCAACAAGGAGTTAGAGCCTCTCGCCACCTGCGGGGGCTTGAAGAGCCCTGAACTAGAGACCGGCTCACAGCGCTGACGGCGGCTTTGATTGGCGGCGTTGTTTAACGGAATGAA
>CAYMXM010000395.1:0-5297 GCA_964394065.1 uncultured Pirellula sp.
CTCACCCCCGGCCCCTCTCCCCGAAGCGGGGCGAGGGGAGCAGAGATATAAAGCGAGTCGCGTTCCAAGATTAAGAACACGGAAGTTATTTCGGGACAATTCCTTCGCAACATACACCTCTTCACTATCACAAACATCTCCCTCCAGAGACCTGCCACTATGCTTCGTTTTGTTCCTCTCGCGTGTTTAGTCTTCTCTTCCTTTCTTTATGCGGATGGGCCTGAGGATAATCGGGTTGAAAAAGTCCGACCGATGCCTCCGCCGGGGATCGCCATTCCTGAGGAGGCTCGTCAAGAATTGGAGAAGGGGCTTCAAGAGCTCGCGGCCGAAATCTCCAGCCTGCGGAAAGAACGGAGCGGGCAGATCGTTCAGTATTTACCCGATGTGGAGATCCTTGAAAAAGGTGTTCGTATCGCCCTCGAAGAGGATGGGTTTTACGATCGTCGAGAAATCGATTCTGCAAAGAAACTTCTTGAGGAAGGAAAGAAGCGTGCAACCGAGCTGAAGGGAGGAGGCTTCCCTAGTTGGCTTATGAAGAGTCTCGCCGACGATCATGTCACCGTTCGAGGATTTCGTTCCAAGCTCGATGGTTCCGTTCAACCCTATGGGGTCATCTACCGAGCACCGGGAGAGACGCCGAAGGAAGTGCGAGGGGATGTTTGGTGTCGAGGTCGGGCTGAAAAAGGGCTTGAGCTACAGTTCATCGCGCAGCGACTTGCAGGAGCAGATCCCAAACCCGTGCGTGGCGTGATCATGATCCATCCCTTCGGTCGCTATTGCAACGCGAACAAATTAGCTGGGGAAGTCGATACGCTCGAAGCCCTTGAGCATGCTCTCAGCGAATATCCGATCGATCCCAAGGGAGTTGCGATTCGTGGATTCTCGATGGGTGGAGCGGCGGTTTGGCACCTTGCGGTTCACTATCCCGACAAGTGGTTCGCAGCGACTCCGGGGGCTGGATTCTCCGAGACTCCCAAGTTCCTTAATGTTTTTCAGAACGAAACATTGAAGCCTTACGATTTCGAACAAACCCTTTGGAAGCTCTACGATGCTCCATACTGGGTCAACAATCTCAAGAACGTTCCCACCATCGCTTATAGCGGCGAGATCGACAAGCAAAAGCAGGCTGCCGATGTGATGGCGGAAGCGAGTTGGAATCAACCTAAAGAAGATCGATTTGAACTGACCCACCTCATCGGGCCGAGAACCGCCCACAAGATCGAACCGAACTCGGTGAAGGAAATCGAACGTCGCTTGGCGAATCTATACCCCCGACGCATCAGGACTGTTCCCAGGGAGGTCGACTTTACGACCTACACCCTGAAATACAATCGCTGCCATTGGTTGACCATCGATGCGTTGGAAGAGCATTGGTCGAAAGCGAGAGTTCAAGCGGCCGTTTACGACAACTATCAGAACAAGGGTGTTCATGTTCTGGTTATTGCTGCTTCGAAAGTCGAGCAGTTGACCATTGACTTGGATGCGAATGTTCTTCCCCCCAACATTTCGTTCTTGAATGTTCAGATCGTCAATAAGCTTGAGGGCAAAGAAGGCAAAGCAGCGAGCTTCCTGGTACGAGTCAGCTCCGATCGCTCTTGGCGTGCTACGCTTGCTAGGGCGGCGGAGGGGGAGGAGGAGGAATGGGTGCTCGTCTCTCCACTCGAAAGTCGATACCCAGAACCCTTGATGAAGAAGCCTGGCTTGCAGGGGCCGATCGACGATGCGTTCATGTCCTCCTTTATCTTCGTTCGCCCCACCGGAGCTGGGAACCATCCCGCGATCGATGCTTGGGTGACCAGTGAAATGGACCGAGCGGTTCGAGAGTGGCATCGACAAATGCGAGGGGACATTCGAGTCGTCTCCGCAGAGGATCTCAAGCCGACCGACATCGAAGAGAACAATCTCATCCTTTGGGGAGATGCGAAGAGCAACCCCGCGATTGCTGATGTCCTTGGGAAGCTGCCGGTGAAATGGAGTCCAGAAAAAGTTCAGGTCGGGGAAGGGGAGTTCGATGCATCGAATCATGTTCCCGTCCTGATCTATCCGAACCCGAAGAATCCTGGTCGCTATGTGGTTCTGAACAGTTCGTTCACCTATCGGGAGTATGACTATCTCAACAACGCGAGACAGGTTCCGAAGCTTCCCGATTGGGCGGTCATCGACACTCGCACTCCTCCCGGCCCTCGCTGGCCCGGCAAAATCGCAACCGCTGGTTTCTTCGACGAGAAGTGGGGAGTTAAGTAGCCCAAGGTAGAACGGAATTCATTCCGTTAAACAACGCTTCCAGCTTAGGAGGCTTTGGACTTTAGGCTATAGGCTTTAGGTCAATGCCGCTAAGGAACTGTCCTGAAATAACTTCCGTGTTTCGAGGGGGGGCGTAGTCGTAGGGTGTGTGAAGTGGCCGCTGCTTCCAGCTCAGAACGAGCTTGCGAATCAATCCTCGTTTCTATTGCAATTACCTTTCGCACCCAAAGCGGCCACGGAACACACCGGGAGTGTAGTTGGCAGCTTAAACTCGGCCATTGTTCCTAACACGTCAACCCCTCACCCCCAGCCCCTCTCCCCGAAGCGGGGCGAGGGGAGCAGATATCTAATAGCGCGGTGCGATCTAGAACGCCAAATCGGCGTCTGGGGGGAGACAAGCTCCCACCCAGACGGAAGCCAACAGGAAAGCGCGGAACAGGCCTATTAACCCAATAGTCACAAACATGGGCCAGCCCCCCATGCCACATTGATGATCTCCACCGAGGATAAGGGGTTTTTTGTTTTGTTTGCGCCGATTACACTTCCGGTGTGTTCCGTGGTCGCCTGAAGTGCGATCGTGGTTGCGATGGAAAGGGAGTTCAAGGGATCAGCCGAGTTTTAGATGGGAAGCGCGACCACTTCACACACCCTACAAGAGACTCATCGGCTGGACGAACTCCCGGCTCGGCTTCAACCTGCACTTCGCGTTGCCTTACAGCCGGGTGAACAGATTCTCGCTTGGTTCCAGCCCAACTTGGATGAGTCGTTGCAGTTTGGTCGCGGACTCGTTCTTCTCACCGATCGAGCCGTTCTCGGTTTTCAACCGGTCCCAGAAAATGCCACCATCCCGAGCCTTGACCGCTATCCCTTGAACGAGATCGAGTCGATCAAGAAACTAGACCGAAGCGGACTCGCCATTTTGGAACTGCTGGGGACCGATCGCTTGATCCAATCCTGGCGGTTCACGAGCGATCAAAGTGGGGGAGCGGCGATGTTGATCACCGATTTCCGCGGGCTGCGGGAGGGGGCCAATGCCGAAGAGCGGGCTCCCTCGATTTGCCCCTCGTGCGGCGGCACCATCCCGCGTGGCCAGTCGACTTGTACCAATTGCGCCCCGACAGCGGTTCCCGATACCCGCCGTTCCCTCTTTCGATTGAACCGATTCGCTGCACCTCACGCGAAGACGATCACCTTAGGGTTTTTTCTAACACTCCTCAGCACGGCGCTCGGATTGCTTCCTCCCTTGCTGACCGTTCCGTTGGTCGACAAGGTTCTCTATCCGGCGCAAAGAAGGCACGATGCTTTGAAGGAAGCAGCTTCGGGAGCGTTGACGAGCGAGGAGCTTCAAGCGATTCCAGCGGCTGATTTTGGCTTGGTCCCGTGGATACTATTGGGCATGTTGGTAGCTGCGGTCTTGAGTTGGTTGCTCGGTTGGGCGAAGACTTATGTCTTGGCGAAGGTGAGCGAAGAGATCTCTGCGGATCTTCGAAACGCGACGTATGCCCATTTGCAAAAGCTATCGTTGGAGTTTTTCGGAGGGAAGAGAACGGGAGATCTTATCGCGCGCATCAGCAATGACACGCAGCGCATTTGCGATTTTCTATCGATTCATCTTCTCGATTTCGGAACCAACGTGTTGATGATCCTGATGACCGGGATCGCCCTCTTCTGGATCCATCCAGCGTTAGCCGTCGTCGGTCTCCTCCCCTTTCCGTTTATCGCTTGGTCGGTGATCGGAGTGCGCGAACGAATGCGCGCCGGGTTTGCTCGCGGGAGTGCAGCTTGGGGAGAGATGGTCAATGTTCTCGCCGACACGATCCCAGGAATTCGAGTCGTCAAAGCATTCGCGCAGGAACATCGGGAGATCAAGCGGTTCGGCGACAGCAACGATCATGTGCTTGGAGCGAACAATCGAGTCAATCGAGTCTGGGCAGCTTTCTCTCCTGTGATCACGTTGCTGACCGACATCGGGTTGCTGATCGTTTGGGGGTTTGGTGCTTACCAAGTTTACTTGGGAACGATCACGTATGGAGTTGTGGCGGCGTTCATCACCTGCATCGGGCGGCTCTATATTCGTTTGGACAGCATGAGCCGTTTGCTCGCCCATGCCCAGCGAACTTCTGCGGCGACTCATCGAATCTTTGAAATACTCGATCGCGTTCCCAGCGTTTCGGAGCCGGAGAATCCTATTCGTCCGGGGCGTGTCAACGGGAAGATCGAAATTCAGGACATCACGTTCCGCTACGGGACGCGGCAAGTGATCCACAACGTCAATCTCACCATCGAGCCGGGCGAAATGATCGGCTTGGTCGGTCCGAGCGGAGCAGGGAAGAGTACCTTGGTCAATCTCGTATGCCGATTCTATGATGTCGCGGGGGGAGCGATTCTCGTCGACGGGAATGACATACGTTCCTTTTCCATCAGCGACTATCGAAGCAACATCGGAATCGTTCTTCAGGAACCTTTTCTCTTCTTCGGATCGATCGCCGACAACATCGCCTATGGGAAGCCGGGAGCGACGCGAGAAGAGATCGTCGCGGCGGCGCGGGCGGCTAAAGCGCACGACTTTATTCTTCGGTTGGCCGACGGATACGATTCTCTCGTAGGAGAGCGTGGGCAATCTTTGTCGGGGGGAGAGCGACAGCGGATTTCGATTGCGAGAGCACTTTTAACCGACCCGAGAATCTTGATCTTGGATGAAGCGACTTCGGCGGTCGATACGGAAACAGAGCGTCAGATCCAAGAAGCCCTCGACGTGTTGGTGCAAGGAAGAACGACGATCGCGATTGCTCACCGGATCAGCACCTTGCGAAAGGCCGATCGGATCGTCGTTCTCGAGAAGGGAAGGGTGACGGAGATGGGAACGCACGAGGAGTTACTAGCGCTCGAGGGAACGTATGCCAAGCTCTGTCGATCCGATGCGCAAGGGGAATGAGCAAGGGGATTGAACCACGAATCGAACGAATCTTACGAATCTGGTGTGAGGGCTGGAGGAAGGGCTTGGCCGACGCGTAAGCGAGGCCCGAAAATCACAACCCGTGGCGTAAGCGAGG
>CAYMXM010000396.1:0-5289 GCA_964394065.1 uncultured Pirellula sp.
GTCGGGAATATCTCAGGCGTTGGGTGGCACGTCCCTGAGGCACGAAGGGCGTGCTATGAGATCTTGGATGGATGTCTGGTTGCCAGCGCTGTCCCTCGCTTACGCCACGGGTTGTGATTTTCGGGCCTCGCTTACGCGTCGGCCAAACTACCCAAACCTTTATACTCGCGCCGATGTGTCAGGCCAGTCCGAGCCCCCCGCCCTCAAATCGGATAGCTAGCATTTTTCCGCCTCTTTTCGAAAGGTGCCTGGCACCTTTCGAAACACAAGTAGACCACCAAGACTCTTAATCAAAAGATCATCAACACTCCCCCGACGTTCAGCGCGAGCCATGTTCATCGCAGGTGTTGATGTGGCATCTCGACTCCGATCGCTTTCGGTTCGAACATGTCTAGCGAGACAGCCCCGAAGGAGATGGACTCGAATTCAATCGTTTTTGTCGTGTGATGAGATTCACTTTTCCTTTCGATGGTGGCACGCTGTATCGAAGGGAGGTCACCGCTCTCGGACGAAGTCATCTGAACAGTACCCGAGTAGAACGATTCACGTCCCGTTTCAAGTCTCTTCGCGTGGATCTCATACTCTTTCACAACGAACTCGGGATCTCCAACGAAAAGAATTCGAATGTGGAGTTCCTCGGAAACCTTCTGGTCGAAAACTGCTTTGAACTCCAGGCTTCGAGCACTTGAAGCTTCGTCCGCGATACCTTCTGTCAGCGAAGCTTCACGGACGTCCCATAGCTCGTCAAAGATCCACGATTCTGCGCGGAATAACGACGCATAGGTCGCTGCTAGAAAAAATGAATCCACGAGAATGCCTCCATCGTGGCCGGCCGGCCTGAGAGATGTAACGACCACCTTGCCATCGCGTTCTCGCGCTTTCCCAGCCCCATCTGGAGTCATGATCGCATAGGTCTTTTGGAGTGCCGTGCTCTTGTCCTGCTCCGAGGATTCCGATCGAATCGTTTCCGTGTCGACCCGCAGAAAAATTTTCTCCCCTAGAATGTTCCCACTCTTGGCCCCTTGAACATTCCCATAGTAGGTTGAACGCTCAACCCGCTCCGAGTGCTTTCCGTCCGACATGTCTGTCGTGGTGCGAACAATCGCTACGCCTGACGCATTGAATAGACGGTCTCGAACGCATTTCAGATCTTCTTTGAGAGCCGTTGCAAGTTGCTGCTCTCGCTCGCTCAATTTGGAATAGACCGATTCCTTGGCGAACGCCGATGGGCATCCCAACAGCATCAACGCGAGTCCAAGCACGATAAATCGCAGTACTTTGGGGCGTATCGGCCGATTCATGGCTACTCGGGAGTTTAGGGGTGTTGAAGTCTGAGTGTGTTCTTAATTCAACAAACCCCGACGGCGCCAGAGGGTTTCGATTCGCATGCAAAGTTTTCCCGGTGGCCAGCGTTTTGAGAGGTGCCTGGCTCCGTCCGAAAGGATTTTTAAAAGCGCCTACCCAGGTTGATGCTGATTCGGAGGTGGTCAGGGCCACTCTGGGAAATTTTGCAATCGGATTGCCCCAACCTCTTACGTTACACTGGAAGCCTTGCACTTCCTCATTCACCTTGGTCTCAACAATCATGCGGTATTTTGCTTCGTCACTATGGCTCGCGGCGTTCGGTCTAGCATCCGAAGCATTGCTTACTCTTCCCAAGGATGGGAGATGCCAAAGCCCTGAAACTACGATACCGATTCCAACAAGCTCGGAAGAAGAACTCCCCTCCGAATTGCAGCGAGACGGCATTGTCTCAGAGCTTCTTTCAAAAGCAAACCAGTTTGGACGTGCTGATCGGGGGCTGCATGTCTTCGCAAATGCAAAAGCAGCTTGTTCTTCATGTCATAAGATAGGAGACAACGGGGGAATCATCGGGCCTGAGTTGCTCGCGACCTTGCGAGAACGAACGCCTAAGCAAATAGCAGAAAGTCTGCTGTGGCCCAGTTTGAGCATGGCCCCCGAGTACACCCCTTTTCAATTCCTACTCGACGATGACTCCACGGTTACGGGGTACCTAACTCAAAAAACTTCGGACGCGGAGAACGCTGATGCAAGTAACACCGATCCGGGAACAATTTCCGTTCGAAATCCAGCCAACGGCGAAGTAATCGAACTAGACACCACTGGAATTGTGGCTCGCAAAGCGGGACGCTCCTTGATGCCGAGCGGTCTGCTGGAGTCCTTGCCACAACAACATCAATGGGACCTACTCCAGTTCCTTATCGAACTCCCCAAGTCTTCTCCAGAACGACTGGCGGCAATCGCTCAAGCGGTTCGAAACGGGAGCCATCACGGTATTCTAACATTTACCTATGACAATAAACCTCTCAATTCAGCAACCCGTCCCCTTCACACGGAGTATGTCAATCGGGATCGGGTCTACGATTTCTACGGCAAACAAGCGAACGCCTTCCGGAAGGTCGACACAGGACTTGAACTTCTGCAAGCTGCAAAGCCTCTCGATGATGGCAAGTATGGGCACTGGGGAAATCAAGACGAGGAAACTTGGAAGGGGACGGAATGGGCTGACATGAAGCTCAACTCCATCCACTGCACCGTCTTTGCGCATGACAAACTAGTCGTCGCTAGAGGGGTTTGCTTCCAGATCGGAAAGGACCAAAAGGACAACAGCCAAGAGTACTCCGCTTGCTACGATCCCGACCAAAAGCGAATTGTCGCGGTATGGAAAGGTGGCTTCCTCCAGTTTTCACCCGTCCGACACGGATTGATGGCTTCCGCTCGTATGGTGGGAGAACAGGTCGATGCACGTGAGGATTTGTATGCACCACTCATGCTTACAGGAGTTGATTCCTCTTCGATAAAGAGACGGTACCTGGGATACCGACAAATCGGTGACACCGTTGAGTTCCTCTATGAGTTCGGTGACCGCACACACTTCCACAGATTCGGAGTCGTTGATGGGAAGTTCATCTCCGACCAAGGAGTTTTCAATGAGAGTCGCCACGCTTCCCAACTATCCAAACTGCGAGAAACGGGCCAGCGTTGGCCAGAAATCGTTGAGACACCCATCCGATTAAGTGCTGGGGAGGGATTAGTGGTCGATACGATTGAACTTCCAACGGAAAACCCATGGAATGCCCCAGTCTTCTGCAGCGCTCACGGATTCTTACAAGATGGAACAGCAATCGTCACCACGATCCATGGAGATGTATTCCGAGTGTCAGGTGTTAGCTTCAATGACGATCAAGCTCACAGCCCTGCAAAAGCCCGGTGGAAAAAGATCGCTTCGGGTCTCCATCACCCACTAGGGGTTTGGATTGACCAAGACGAGATCTTCGTTCAATGCCGGAATCAACTTACCAGACTCGTCGACCTGGATGGGGATACAGAAACGGACTACTACGAATGCGTCAACAACGCCTTCACCACATCTCCAAACGGACACGATTACATCTGTGGTCTCGTCCGAGATAGCCAAGGGAATTTCTATACGGTATCGGGGAACGAAGGGGTTCTCCAACTTTCCCCCGATGGCAAAACGTCGATCGTAATCGCGACTGGTTTTCGGAACCCTGATGGGTTGGGTATTCTCCCAGGAGGTATTCTTACTGTCCCAACCTCGGAAGGGGATTGGACTCCCGCCTCCATGATTCACCGCTTCTCGATTACCGATTCAAGGACATCCGCAACACCGTTTCATTTCGGGTATCGGGGACCGAGGGATGGGCTCCCTGTAAAGAAACCGTTCCTCGCCCTCCCCCGCTTGATCGATAACAGCTGCGGAGGACAGTATTGGGTCACCGATGCAAGGATGGGGCCGCTGCAAAACCAAATCGTTCACACTTCCTTCGGAACAGGGACGGCACTGTTGGTCCTGCAAGACCCGATGGCAACTGGTGGTCAAGGAGCTGCTGTCGTTCTTCCGGGAGACTATCAATCGGGAATTCACCGAGCTGCCACCAACCCCGCAGACGGACTGCTTTATTTCACCGGTATGACGGGATGGGGAACTTATACTCCGAAACCAGGTTGCTTCGAACGGCTCCGTTACACAGGTGCACCTGTGTGTTTACCCATCAAGTTTCATGTTTGCTTGAACGGAATCGAGCTTCGGTTTAGCGAGCCGGTGGACCCAACTTTTGCAAAGCAGGTGGACAATCACTTTGCTCAAGCATGGAACTATCGCTACTCCCCTGCTTATGGCTCCCCCGAGTATTCGGTGAGTCAACCAGGTACGATTGGCCACGATCGTCTGCGTATCGAGTCTGTCGTTCTGGATGATGATAATCGAGGGGTTTTCTTAGAAATTCCAGAATTGCAACGCTGCAGTCAATTGCATTTGAATCTTATTCTGAACGATGGCGATCCGATCGAGATTTTTGCTACCGTCAATGAACTGGACATGCCGCGTGTAGGGGTGCCGTCGTTTAGTACTTCCTTCTCCAAGAAATTCTCCCCTCATCCGCTGGAACAGGACCTTGAGGTCCTCTCCAATCCCAACGTCAATCCGTGGCGAAATGCCAACGAGGGGAGCCGGCCGGTGCGAGTCGAAGCTGCCGACAACCTACAGTTCGCTCAGAAAAGGCTGACTGCAAAAGGAGGGGAATGGATCGCGCTGACCTTTGCAAATCCTGATGTTGTGCCCCACAACTGGGCCCTCATTCGACCGGGATCGTTGGAGCGAGTCGGAGATCAAGTGAACAAGCTCATCGGAGATCCAGATGCGTATAGATATCAGTATGTTCCCAAGACAGAAGATGTGATTTGCTATACCGACATCGTCGATCCGAAATCCGAGTTCACGATTACGTTCCAAGTACCAGATCAACCTGGAATCTACCCTTATCTCTGCACATTCCCAGGTCATTGGATGGTCATGAATGGAGAATTGGTAGTGGAGTAGTCGGACTTCGTGGCGCAGGCCAGGGCTGTGAAAAAGTTGGTGTTGAGGTGCATTTTCGTGTAGCCCTTTCTATTCCGTTTTAACCGCAGGGGACGCGGAGGTTCGCAGAGGAGCACCCGGAGCTAAGGGGGGGGGGACGCGAAGCGTCCCCCCATCACAACCCGTGGCGCAAGCGAGGGACAGCGTCGCGAGTGCACGTAGACCTTGTCGGGAATGTCTCAAGCGTCAAGTGGCACGTTCCCAAGGCACGAAGGGCGTGGTGCGAGACCTAAGATGGGTGTCCGGTTGCCAGCGCTGTCCCTCGCTTACGCCACGGGTTATGATTTTCGGGCTCGCTTACGCATCGGCCAAACTACCCAAACACTTTATGTTCGCGCCGATGCGTCAGGCCACCCCCGGCCCCTCTCCCCGAAGCGGGGCGAGGG
>CAYMXM010000397.1:0-5283 GCA_964394065.1 uncultured Pirellula sp.
ATTGGGAATAGCCTCAAAACATCACGCCCATCGCTTCGCTCTGAGCGTGCCACCCAAACTAGACTGATTTTTACCCAAACTGCCAAGCTTAACACCGATGCGTTGGGCTCGTATTTTACTAATTAAAGCCCCCTTACAAACCCTTTGCAAAGGTTGCGAGCATTCGGCTCCACGCTTTTTCTGCCTGTTCAGGATTGTGAACGCGCGTGTCGGGAGGGCACCAGCCATGTCCTGCCGGATAGACCTCGATTTCCGCAGTTAGCTTCGCGTCGGCGAACGCTTTCTTGAGTTTATCCTTCGCCTCCGGATCCCGTTCGTCGTCGTTCTCTGCGATCGCGATAAGATACGCTCCCTTCATTTTGGGAACCAAAAGGTGAGGGCTATTCGGATCGTTCGTCGCAATCCCGCTTCCGTGGAAAGAGCACCCGGCCCCCACGCGATCGGGAACGGCAGCTGCCGTTCGCATCACGATGGCTCCCCCCATGCAATAGCCGATGGTCCCGATCTTCTTCGCTGTATCGACCGCCGATTGTTGATCGAGCCAGTCGATAAATGCTTTGGCGTCGGTGGCGTTGGTCGTGGGGCTTAACGCTTGCGCCAAGGGGCGGAGATCTCCGATCGGAGTCGCAGTTCCGTCGGGTGCGGCGGGTGCTTTCTTGGCGCGATAGAACTGGTTGACCACGAGAACGCTATAGCCAGACTCGGCCAATCGCTTGGCCATTTGACGAAACGCAGGGCGAAGTCCAAAGATATCTGGCCAGACCAGAACGGCTGGGTGTTTTCCGGAGGCAGGGGCGACGAAATAGGCGTCGCATTCTCCGTCAGGAGTTTTGATCAGAACCTCTTTCTCGGTAACTTCGGCGGCGTTTGCCACGCGAGGGAGGAGGATCGCGGCACCGACTCCAGCGATGGACATCGCTCCGATTTCACGTCGAGAGTATCGCTTCACATCTTCTTCAAAGTGCTTTTCATCGCACATAGTTCTATACCTCTTCAATGGCCTGACAGTGGGGAGGAGGCGTGATTGAGCAGATGATTATAGCCGATACGTGGCCCGGGCGTCTCGCGCCGGAGTGTCGAGGCCATGCAATCACAACCCGTGGCGTAAGCGAGGGACAGCGCTGGCAACCAGGTATCCATCCCAGGTCTCACAGCACGCCCTTCGTGCTTCAGGGACGTGCCACCCGACGCCTAAGATCCCGACAAGGGCTACGTGAACTTGCGAGGCTGTCCCTCGCTTACGCCACGGGTTGTGATTGAGGGGACGCTTCGCGTTCTCCCCTAAAAAACCGATATGTCAGGCTTGCCTCGGTGAAGAACCACGCTGTGATTGCAGGAAAGGAAGCCGCACCGAAGACTCTTGCCTCCTGGCTTTCCTTACACCTCAATGCTCCAAGATTATCACCGGTGGTAATGCTGCAACTGCCGGTCGGCTGCTTCGATAAGTTCAGCTACCTTGATGTCGATTTCGTCGACAGGCCGGTGAGGAGAGCGTTCGCCCGTGGTCGCGGTAAACTGCGATCCACAATTATGGCAGATGACTTCCTTGCCCAAGAGTTCGACGGAAATCTGCAGCGACTTCCTGCACGCAGGACAACTGCGGAGGAATCGAATCGATTGTACCATTGAATCCATACTCCAAAATTCACGAGTAGTGTGAACGGTCTATTATTGCGCGTTAAAGCCCCTTTGTCAAGACAGCTGCGGGGGTTAATTTCACGGTGACCTCAAAAACCCCGGGGTGAGAGCAAAAAAATAGGGCGGCTCGAGATCGAGCCACCCTGACATTATGGAGGGAGAGAAGCGCGGGGCCAGCCTTACTGGAAAGACTTTCCGCATCCGCAGGACTTCACCGCGTTTGGATTCTCAAACGTAAACCCCTGTCGTTCCAGACTCTTATGGTACCCCAGGGTGGCGCCGTCCAGGAGAAGGGCACTTTTTTTGTCCACGACGTAATTTACCCCGAACTCTTCGTACTTCGTGTCTTTGTCGTCGTCGAACTTATCGTCGAACTGAAGGGAGTACTGAAAACCAGCGCATCCCCCACCCATGACTCCAATGCGGACGAACGTTTCTGGACCGAAATTGGCTTCCGTGTAAGCCTTCTTGAGCTCTTCCGCTGCGACTTCTGACAAGCTGAATGCCATCTGAGATTTTCCCCGACTTAAAGTTACTCTATTCGTTAACCGCTACAGCATGGCTGAGCGAGCGTTCGCAAAAAACTATCGACCATCATAATACGCCCTCCTGGTAGGGAGGGGCAAGTCATTTTTGGCTTTGCAGAGGGGAGGATTCCTGCTATTCTACCCCTCCGATCGTTTTTTCGTTTTTATTGCAGATCGGGGAGCTCCATTCCCGAAGGATTGTTTTCGATAACAATCGGCTCCAGACGAATTACAAGATAAATTTATAGAGACAGATATGGCCAAGCCACACCGAAAACTGAAAAAGGCAAACCACGGGCAGCGAGCCGCGAACAGCAAGGCGCGTAAGTCGAAGCGACGCAAGGTCCGAACCTAGAGAGTTGACCTTGGCGGGTAAAGATTACATCGTCGATCCAGATACCATCGACTTCAGCAACGTATTAGCGGACATCCACGAGATCCGCAAATTCAATCCGCAACGTTTCGAAATGGAACAGTTGACGGCGATCGTTTATGAAGATCCAGAGAAGTACATCTGCGTAGGATATAAGGATCTGACCGACGAGGAGTTCTGGATTCGAGGGCACATGCCTGGCATGCCTTTGATGCCCGGCGTTGTGATGCTGGAGTCCATCGCGCAGGTTTGTTGCTACTGCTCCCACAAGTATAAACTCCTCGGCGATTCGATGGTCGGCTTCGGCGGCCTGGAAGATGTCCGGTTCCGCGATCCAGTCCTTCCCGGCTCCCGCTTGATCGTGATGTGCGAGCTCCTCAAACTCCGAAAACCTCGCCTGATCGTCTGCCGCTTTCAAGGAGTCGTCGGGCAGAGCATCGTCGTCGAGGGGATTCTCAAAGGGATCCCAATTCCGGTCGACTATCTTAAAGAGCTAAAGAAGAGCTGAAAATCTTTTTTCTTGGGTGGCACGTCCCTGAGGAACGAAGGGCGTGATGTCTTGTGGCTATTGCCAATGTTCCGAGAAGTTCTCCACGCCCATCGCTTCGCTCTGAGCGTGCCACCCTTGCGCTGGGTTGCCACCTGCGCTGGCCCTTTTACCACTGATGCGTATGGCCACCCAGAGCCGCTTGCATCTCGTTGCGGAGATGCTAACCTAGTTGCTTAGAAAACCTTGACTAAGTTCCGACATCGATTCCCATCGTCGGACTGGTTGAGAGTTTCCTTCTGTAGCCAGCTAGACACTACTCTTTTGCGTAGTTGTCGCCAGCCAGGAAGCCACGTGTGTTCAATTGGTGGTTCGAATTCCTTGCTGGAGAAATCTTATGGGCAAAGTTATATCGATCAACGCAACCCCTGAACGGCTTCATGCCATTCTCGAAGGGAGATATGCTGGGTTTGCTGCTTGGGAAGCGCTTCGTCTCCGAGACTACGAGATCGTCTGTCACGAGTGCCTACTTCAACTACAAGCGGAGCTTCCTGTTCCCATCGCTTGCCGAATGATGGAACTGATTAGTCTCTCCTACTACTATCTCGGTGACTTTCGATCGGCGGTTCTGACCTTGGATCAAGTCATCAATGTTTGTCCTACTCACCCGATCTTGCAGATCGTCCATGCGGAATGCTTGGGGCGGTTAGGGAGAATCGATGGAGCGATCGATATGTTGGCTTCGATTGCGGAGGCTGTCGATTCAGACCTTGAGTTGATGATGCTGACCGCTGGAAGCCTTGAAACACTAGGTGCGTTTCATCTAGCCCTTCGAGTCACATCGGATGTCTGCAGCCTCGATCCCTACAACGCGCACTACCTGATAGATCTCTCGTACTACACCTATCGGGTGCATGGATTGGTTCAAAGCGTTGCTGCGTTGGCATGGCAAGCTGTTCGTCTTGAACCGGGTGCGATGGAGTATCGAGTCTGGCTGTCGAAGGTTCTTTCCGCGATGCAGAGCCATCGTGAAGCGTATGAAGTCATCGCGGATGCAAATCGAAAGCAGATCGCATCGATCGACTGCAGTTGCTGCCTTGTTCAACTGGCGCAGCAGTATGAAGCCGCTGGTGACCAAGATCGGCTTTCCTGCTGCATGTCTCGGCTTCAGGAGTTGGGGAACTCGACGAGTACCTACATGGAACGTTTCCGAAGAGTCCCTCTTCCAAGCTCTTCCTTGTTGCGTGTTCCCAGTACCGTCGATGGGGTTCCTTACGGAGAGAATGACCTATGATCTATGATTACGAGTTCCTCAAAGAGTTCGATTCCCTCATGGCGCGCGACGATCGGAGTGAAGCGATTGAATTCGCCAATGCCAAGGTAGAAGCGAACCCAGAGTCTGTTTTCTATCGTGAACATCTGGGGATCGCGCTATGGGTTCAAGGAAGAGCGAGCGAAGCGTCTAGAGCCTTTGAGCACGCCCGAGGGTTTGGATCTCTCTCGGATATCGCGGAGCTGATCCTTATCCACTGCCGTGTTCAAAACCAACAGCGCAAAGAAGCTGGAAAGCTCCTTACGGAGTTTTTGCGCACGCGTTTGGTAACCCGGGAACACCTAGAGCAGCTTGCTTCGAAATTCGGAAAGCTGGGTGAGTACAGTTTAGCCCTCAAAGTTTGTTTCCACTTGGTGTCGAAGTACCCCAACAGCGCCGATGCTTGGTATGGGATCGGGTTCTATCAAGAGAAGCTAGGCTTCCCTCCCGATGTTGTCGCTACCCCTCTGGGACGAGCCGTTCTCCTCTCGCGTTGCATCTGCGCAAAAATTCACTTGGCAAAAGTTGTAGCCTTGTGCGGGCGGTGGCAGGAAGCTTACAAGCTCGTACGGGAAATTCCGGTGGAGATGTTGCAACGGACTTGGTGGGCTCAAGTCGTTTTGCAGATTGCGCTCACCAATAACGACATCCGCTTCGCCGAGTCGATTCGCAAAACCCACTTCCCAGATACCGCAGAGCGATAAGTTCATTATCGTGATCTCTTGATCCCTCCCTATCTCTGTCCTGACGAAGCCGTGTTAAGGGGGGCGGACGCGAAGCGTCCTCCCATCACAACCCCGACGCGTTAGCGAGGGATAGCGCTGGGCTGTCAAAAAGTTGGTGTTGACACGGGTTTTTGAATGCGTGGATTTATTCCTTTTTAACCGCAGAGGACGCGGAGGTTCGCAGAGGAAAACTCGAGGATAAGTTTTGCATCCCTCTGATA
>CAYMXM010000398.1:0-5267 GCA_964394065.1 uncultured Pirellula sp.
CGGCGTCTGGAGGGGGACGAGCCCCCATCCAGACGGAGGCCAACAGGAGTGCGCTGAATAGGTCTTATTAACCCCAAGATCCTTGGCCGATGCTCCCATGCGATGACTTTCCGAGCTATGCCTCCAAAAATCCCGGGGTTTGGGGCAGAGCCCCAAGGTGGCATAGGTCGGGAGCCAGAAAGAGGCTCGAAGATTCGAAAAAACAACCAGAGCCTTCGGGGTGTTTAAAACCTGGGAAAATCTCTTTTCATCAGGCTAGGCTGGGGGTGAGGGCTAGAAGTGCTAGTAACAACAGCCTAACTCGCATCTCGAAACTCAATATTTCGTACTCAGCGCAGCGGTACTCGTACTCGTACTCGAGATTCGAGATTCGAGATTCGAGTACGAGTAAAACGAGAGGCCACGTTCACTCGCGACGCAGTCCCTCGCTTACGCCACGGGTTGTGATGGAGGGGACGCTTCGCGTCCTCCCACTTGTCAACGATTCGCCGTCCACCCTCTCTTGATTCGAAATCCGCAGGTTGCTACAAGACCATAGCGGTTGTGATGGATCACGATAGGACCGCTCCGACCACCCCCTAGGGAGGGATCCCAGTGTTCAAACGAAAACGTCAACCTGTTGCTATGTTCCAAGCGCCGATGGCTTCCATCACGGCGATTGGTTCCCTCATTACCCTCGCCTACTACACGATGCTCGGGCTCTTCCCCGGCTCGTTTCCGTTGCTCAAACGGTATTCGGAATGCCATGCGGTCGCCTACGCGACGGTCTGGATGTTCGCCATCGCAATTTGCATTCTCTCCTATAAATTCTCCGAAGTCCTTCGCCAAAAAAAGCTCCTGGCCACCTCGGGGCCACCCCTTGAAGAAATCAGAATCGCTCGAAACGACGCCAGCCAAACGGACGAGCACGAGCAGATGCTATGGCTGGAAGCCGCTTGGCGAGCGCAACCCGCCCCTCTGTTCAACAGTTGGCTAGGGAAACGAATCCGTTCGATCATCGCGACACTCCTCCTCCGAAAGTCTCTCGACAACTTGGAAGAAGAACAAAAGCGAGCTGCCGAACGAGATGCCGACGTTCAACACGACAGCTATGCGCTCGTTCGAACCCTCGCCTGGGCGATGCCGATGCTCGGATTCCTCGGTACCGTTCTCGGCCTCTCCACCACCCTGGGGAACATGGACTCCGAGGCGCTAGCCGAAGGCTCCCAAACCGCGATGAACCAAATCACGAGCGGTCTCTATGTCGCGTTCGATACGACCGCTATCGCTCTCGTTCTGACCATGATCGTGATCTTCCTCCAATATGTAGTCACCAAGTTCGAAACGAGCCTGCTTGGAGAAATCGATGCCAAGAGCGATGACCTGATCGGTTTCTGTTTGGTGAAGACCAAAGCAGCTCGTGACCTCTCCAACATCGAGTCCGCGCTGAAGACAGTGACCACTGGGCTCCTCGAATCGATGGACAAACTGGTCAAGAAGCAATCGGAGGTTTGGAACAAGTCTCTTGAAAAAGCAGAGGAACGATGGAGCCAAACCGCGATCGCTTCCGAAGAGCAATTCCGACACTCCCTCCTCCCCGCGATCACCGAAGCTCTCCAAGTCCTTAGCAAACCCTTGATGGAGCACAGCGAACAGGTCGCCAAGATCCATGCCGAAGGGGCAGCAGGGGTCGACAGCCGGATTCACCAATGGCAAGTTACCATCTCGGAACAATCGCGCGCGATCGTTGAGCAGCAACGAGAGATTCGTCAGCAATCTCAACTTCTCGCCGATCTAGTCGAGAAAGCAGAACTTGTTAAAACGATCGAGACACCGCTTCAAGCGACCCTGCAGCGAATGACCGATGTGGACCGCTTTCACGATGCAGCTGTATGCTTGACCGAAGCGGTTGCCGTTCTCGGGACCCAGATGGAACGTTACGGATACCTCGGGAGGCAGCCTCTTCGCCGACGCCCTGACACCCCCTCCCCCACGGAAGCGGAACCAGCGACGATTCCCTTCATGAGGAAAGCAGGATGAGTTCGCGGAAGCGACGGGGGGACCAGCTCGCGCCAGCCCTCTTCCCCTTCATGGCCGTTCTCCTCTGCACTATCGGGGCTCTCGTCCTGATCTTAGCGATCACCGTGACGAACTCTCACGCCTCAGCGCGTGCGGAAGCCGAGATGGAGTTTCTCGTGGTCCAAGACCAACAGAATCTCGCGATCGCTTGGTCCGAGGAGCTGATGGTTCAAAGAGAGGAAATCAAAAATCAAATCGAAAAACGCCGCGCGGAGCTTCAGCACATCGAAGACCATATCGCGCGCCTTAACAGTGAACTCGATTCCCTCCAGAGCAAGCAATCCAGCCTCGAAGAATCGAACGCTGCTCCCCATCCCGACCGCGAGGCTCAACTCGCGCAGATAGAGGAACTCAAAGCAGAGATCGAAGCCAAAAAGGAAGAGATCGCTGCGCATCGTGAGAAGCTGGAGAACAAACGCCCCGCCTTCGCCATCGTTCCCTACACAGGGAAGAATGGAACGCACCGGCGCCCTATTTACATCGAATGCACCTCCAAGGGCCTGATTCTTCAACCCGAAGGAGTCGTGATCTCAACGCGCGATCTATTCCCCCCCGTTCCGAGCAATCCCTTGGCCGCGTCGATGCGACTACTTCGGAACAAGTACGAAAAGGCCGACACCCTCTACGGCAGTTCCCCTCCCCCCTATCCCCTCTTGCTCGTTCGCCCCGATGGAGTCGAAGCCTTTCATCATGCGAGGCGAGCATTGTCGAGCTGGGAAGATCAATACGGTTATGAATTGATCGATGCCGAGATGGAACTCGCTTTCCCTCTCGGTGTTCCCGGGACCAAGGTAGAACTCGAACGAGTCGTGACCGAATCGAAGATCCGTTTGCAGGAACTGATCCAAGCCAACCCGCGCTTGGCACGTCAATACGCAATCGAAAAAGAGGGTTGGGACGAAATCGAGTCACTCGCATCCTCCTCTTCCACACCGAGCTCGCGAGGCTCAGGTGCATCATCTAGTTCCGTCGGCGCGGGAACAGCTGAGCTTTCGGAAGGGAGTGGCAATTGGAAGATGGTTCGCCCCGCGAGCCCTTACGCATCCTCGGGTGCTCCCCCACGGAGTGGCGTAGGAAATGGAGAGGGAATTTCGTCTCCCACTCCCCCCTCCTCATCCCCATCTTCACCTTCAACTTCGTCCTCCTCTTCATCCTCAACGCCTCACATGGAGGCTGGCGACATCGATCCCAATCTGGGGATGATGGTTGCTCAGAGCCAGGAGAACCTTTCGGGTGGCTCCGGTGTAGGAGGTTCTGGTGGATTGTCAGGAGACTCGGTCTCACATCTTTCTGTAGGGGATATCTCCAACGGAGCAGGGGATGCTGGGAATTTTCAAGGAGGAGGGGGTGGCTCTTCTGGTTCTTCATCCGGAGCGAGCGCGACTGGAGCGAATCAAACCGGAACGGCGGCAATATCCTCACCTATCGGTGGTAGTAGCCCTTTCGCTTCGCAAAGTGGATCACCAAGCTCCATGTCCAGCGCCCAGTTTGCTAACCAAGCCCAGTCGGCAAGCCAACCGGGTTCCCAGCAGTCGATGGAATCGGACGGAGAAGTGGGGATGGTGACCTTCTCTCCGATCTCTCAAGATTCCTCTCCTTCCAGCGACGACAACCAGCCGATGAATACCCATGTGATCGGATCGCGTGACGCGAAGCCGATCGCCACGTCCGAGGGAAAGAACTGGGCGCAAAAGAGGGGAGACGGAAAAGCGACTCCGGTCTCTCGAGCCATGGTCATGGTTGCGATCAACGACAAGTGGTACCTTCGCTCCGAAGTCGGTGGGCGTCGGTTCGATGCAACGATCGATCTGAACCAAGGTGCCGACGAAGTGTCAGAGCAACTCGCCCAGGCGATACGGGATCGCGTTGATTCCTGGGGCTTGTCGGTCCGGGGAGGTTACTGGGTGCCGACGGTGGTGATCGAGTCTGCCAGCGATGCCCAACGAAGCGTCGCTCGCCTGGAGCGACTCCTGGAGGGGAGTGGTGTTGAGATCAAGGTCGTGGCATTACAACTACGGTAAAATCGGATAGGTAGAGCATGGGACGACGGCACAGTGACGACCAACCGATCGGCGACGACAGCTTCATGGACACGATCGCCAACCTCATCGGGATCTTGATCATCTTGATCGTGATCGTCGGGGCGCGGAGCCAAACATCCGCAAAAGATCTCGTCGCTAAAGAGATCGAAGAGCAATGGAAGCAAGTCGCGACACCTCTAGCAACATCAAAGAGGATCGAATCGGACATCCTCGACCAAGCAGCTCAATTGGCAAGGTACGAACGGGAGCTGGCCCATCGCAGCATGGAGCGGATGCTTACCAACGATCGAGTCAACATCGCGAAGAACGAGTTGGACAAGCAGCTGAGCGCCCTTGATGAAGAGTCGAAAGAGGAAATCGAAACGGATATCGAGCTCAGCGATTTGCAGAAGCAGCTTGCAGATCTCCTCAACCAGGAAGGGGAGTTTCCGGACTCGGAGGTTCCTCCTGCCATCCTGCAACATCTCCCAACACCGATGGCGAAAACGGTCTTCGGGCATGAAATTCATGTCCTTCTCACCGGCAAGACGTTCTCGGTGATCCCCTGGAACGATCTTCTCGAAGCCCTCAAACGAGAAGCGCGCACAACCGCATCTCGGAACACCTTGAAGAATCAAATCACCGGCACCCTCGGTCCTATCGGTGGCTTCACGATGAAATATGCTCTCAAAGGTCAATCTGGGGTGATGAGCGACGGGACCGAATCTCGACTGGGGAGAATGGTCGAGCTCGACAAGTTCGTCGTCCTTCCCACCGATGAAGTCCTCCGCGAGAGCCTTGAAGAGACCTTGGCCCCCGGCGGGCGCCTTCGTTCGGAGTTGACCTTGTTTCGGGACAAGAATGCGACCGTTACCGTTTGGGTCTATCCGGATAGCTTTCAAGAATTTCGAGGGATCAAAGAGCGATTGTTTCACGACGGCTACCTCTGCGCCGCCCGCCCCCTCCCCTTCGGAGTCCCCATCGGAGCCTCGCCAAACGGATTATCGACGGTGGCACAATAGAGAAGCTTTGAGGTGTAAGGGGTAAGACCTTGGGCTAGGGCTGGGTTGTAAAAAAGTTGGTGTTGACACGGGTTTTCGCGCAGCCTTTTTTTTACTCCGCAGCCGCCGTTTTCGTCCGACCGGGGCTCGTCCCCGTCGGACGCCGCTTTGGCGTCCTAGAACGCGC
>CAYMXM010000399.1:0-5255 GCA_964394065.1 uncultured Pirellula sp.
CTTCAAACTTCAAACTTCTTTTTTCCGTGTCTTCCGTGTATTCCGTGGTTCCCCCTCCAGTCTCCAGCCTCACCCCTCCAGCCTACCCGCATCCTTCCGCCTCTACGAACTTCCATAGGCGTTTTCTCCCGCCAGCACTATAATGAACAAAACCTGCCTATATTTCCCTCCAGCCAACATCCAAGCACATTGAAACCTTCTAGTTTCCTTCTTTCCCTCCATTTCCTTTTGGGGATTGGGCTGTTTATCGGTTGCGACCCCCATCGTGAACCGAGAGTTTACAACGCTCCCAAGGAAGACACCGTCTTCGTCGTCCAGCCACCTGCGGGGCAACGGCCGATGGGAGGGATGGCCGGCGGAATGCCTCCGATGTCGGGAGGGGCAGCCGTCCCTATGGCGGAAAAGCGAATCCTCGGCGCAATCTTCCCTCTCAACGGCGCTGGTTACTTTCTCAAGATCACCGACTCCATCGATCGAATCGAAAAGATTCAAACCCCATTTCCTGATATCGTCGCTCAATTCAAAACCGATGCGGAGTCGGGCAAGCCTGAGTTTCCCCTCCCGGAAGGTTGGAAGATGCAACCCGGGGATGCCTTCGCCGAAGCCAAAGTCTCCATCCCCATTCCCGACAGCGACAAACCGGCGGTCATGACGATTTCGAAGCTGAATGCTCCGGCCGATGAAGCCGATTGGCCCGAGTATGTCCTCATGCAAATGAATCGGTGGAATGGTCAAGTTTCGCACCAGGAACAAAACCTTGAGGATATGCTCGCATCCCTCCAGCCGATCTCCCGCGAAGGCTCGAACATTCCGGCTTACATCTTCGATAAGAATGGTTCCCATACTGCAACGAAGGGGGCTGCAACGAAGGGGCCTACCGAAGGAGCGGAGATCGACGCACCGTCTTCTGCCACAACACCGTCTTCCGCCACACCTCCTGTCGCCACAACACCTTTGAGTGAAACGGCGAACAAAGAGATCCCCAACGATGCGATCCATGCCGGTTTGGGAGCCCCTTCGTCAGGAGGGATGAACCACGGTGCCGGGGAAGCGTTCGACGCCTCGAAACTCCAATACGACGTTCCTGAAGGTTGGGAGAAACAACCCGATCGCGCATTCCGGTTGGCGACCTTTAAGGTCCCCGGAACGGACGGAGACGTCGATGGGGAGGTTGTGTTGAGCCAAGCTCTCGACAACCCGATCGAGAATTCGAAGATGTGGGCGGAACAAATTCTGAAAACGGACGATCCTTCGATTCTCGGCCCCAAAGCTGAGGCGATCGTCAACGGTGCGGAAACGGTTCCCGCGGGCAAACGAGAGGCCAAGCTCTACACCATTCGTGGAGAGGACGAGCCAAGCGGAATCGTTCTTGAGATCGCGGTCGTTCCGATGGACCATCCCGAGATCGCCATGTTTGTAAAGCTCCGTTCCAGCCAGCGTATGGCGGAACAACAAAAAACCAATCTACTTCGCTTCGTCGATTCGTTGCGCTGGGAGTAACCATACGATGTCTTCGATCACCGGTGATCATTCCGCAAGACCCGCCGTTTCTACTGCGGGGTTCGATCTGCATAAAGCGTTCTGGGTATTGATGCGCGCTCTCGGTTCTCTCAAGATCGCGGTAGCGATGTTTGCGCTCGGGACGTTGATGCTCCTGATCGGAACGTTGGCGCAAGACGAAGAGACGATCGTCGATGTCAAGCGAAACTACTTCAACAGTTGGATCGCCTACGTCGATTTCGACATCTTCGTTCCCCAGACGATGTATCCACATGACAAACCCGTCCCAGGAACCTTTGCGATGCCGGGTGGTGCTACCATCGGCTTGGTCCTCCTCATCAATCTCTTCGCGGCGAAGCTCACTCGCTTCACGATGTTTGCGCGTGGCAAGCGTTTCATCGCAGGGATGATCGTGTCGTTGATCGGTTTTGCGTTGGTCGGGCTTGTCATCGTCGGAGCCCACTTCGGAGACGGCCTCCAAGGAGAACCTCCATTTTCTTACGACTGGATATGGCTCGGGACGAAGATAGCGGCGTACGGAGCCGCGATTCTCTCCCTCGCATGGCTCTTTTTATGGACTCCTGAAAACAAGGTCATTCGCGGGGCTAGCATCGCGATTACCGTGATCTTTTCCATTTTGAGTTTGTTCCTCATCTTCACCTTCGATGCATTTCGCGTTCCCGATCCCGGGTTGCGGATTGTTTGGCAGCTCACGAAGAGTTTGGGAGTTGGATGCGTTCTACTCGTCGGTTTGATGCTTCTCTTCGGCCCGCGGGGAGGGAATGTCCTCATTCACTTCGGTGTGGGGCTTCTGATGGTGGGGCAATTCATTTTTGGCGATGCCCAAACGGAGGAGAGAATCTCGCTGGCTGAAGGGCAAAAGACCTCTGCCGCGGTCGAAATCGACGTTGTGGAGTTGGTTGTTATCGACCGTAGCCCTGACGATTCCAACCGAGTGATCGCCTTCGATCATCACATGATCGCTAAGGCGTTTCGCCACGGGACTCCTCTCACGGTAGATGGTCTTCCCTTTGAGATTTACATCGACAAGTGGATGGAAAACTCGATGGTGAGGAGACGTCAGGCGGCGCCGGCGGAGGGCTCAATCGAGTCCAAGATGACGGGGCTCATCAAGAACTGGGAACTGAACGAAGAGCCTAAAGTGGGGGGAACCTCGGACCGCTCCAATGTCGCCTCGGCCTACTGCACCTTGGTCAACAAAGGGGACCAACAGCCGATCGGATCGTACGCGGTAAGTCAATGGTTTAGCGACGATCAAGTCGCGATGAACCCTCTATACGATACGGTTCATGTCGCATCGAAGGATTACGATCTCGGGTTGCTCTTTCGAAGGAACTACAAGAATTACAGCGTGACGTTGAAAGATGTCGTGCTGGAAGAGTACACCAATTCCGCGATCCCGAAAGACTACTCTTCCTATATCACCATCCAGGACGAGAAAGGGAACGTGCTCCAAGATGGTCGCGTCTGGATGAACAGTCCTCTCCGATTTCGAGGAGAGACATTCTACCAATCGAGCTACATTTCCAAGGAGTCTAGCCCATATGGCGTTGAGCAAACGGTATTGCAAGTGGTCACCAACGCAGGTTGGTTGATTCCTTACGTTTCGTGTGTTCTTGTCGGCCTTGGAATGCTCGTTCACTTCGGCGGAACCTTCGCTCGTTTTGCGATGCGTTATGAGCGGGGAGCGGTTACGCCGGAGTCGGTTCTTCCCAAGAAGAAACGATCGGTTCGGGACTGGATTCTCGCCGGTGGCGTGCTCCTGTTGATGTGCATCTTCTTTGTTTCACTCGGTTTTCCAAGAGTTTCTAAGCGGGAACTCATCGACTACCAAGCGATCGGCTCCATCCCAATGCACTATGGTGGGCGGATCAAACCTCTGGCATCGGCTGGTGCCGAAGTGTTGGAGATTCTTTCGAACAAACCTTATGGGCTCCTGAGGGTCGAAGATCCTAAGGATAAAGATGGTTACAAAGAAGAGCGAGTTTCTCCGGAGAAGTGGCTCTTTGCAGCCATGATGAAGGAGGATTGGATCTTTTCGAATCCTCTCATCCGTATCGACGCAACCACTACCACGACCGATTTGAACCTGACTCGGGTGAAATCGAATCGTTATTCCTACAACGACATCATCGATGGGCTGCAACCTCTCTGGCCTCGAGTTCAGCAGATCATGCAAAGCCGTCGTGAGAACAAGACACTTTCTTTTGAAGACACCAAGCTCGTGGAGGTGATGAGCAAGGTTTCTTTATTGGATTCTTTGGTGCGAGCCTATCGTCGACCGAGTATAAGAGAACACGACCCCGCGAATATCCGAGAGGAATTCGCCCGGTTGTCGATGGAAATCGAGCAGATTCGAAACCAAAATAACCCAGCAATTTTACCGTCGAAATCGGAAGAACCTACAGCGGAAGGTGAAGTGGCTCCTCCCAAACGTTGGGACCCGTTCGCTGTAGCCTACTTCGATGCCCTTCCATCGTTCGTGGCCAATGAGACTTCAGCTGAGATAGAAGCACTTAAGAAGTTCGAAGCAATCGGTCTTGCTTACGACGAGAATAAGAAAGACGGAGCGAAGATCAATCGCTTAGTCGAGGAGTTCCGCGAGAAGGCGAATGAGGCGTATGGCAAGGGAGAGTTGCGAAGCGACAAGGTTGGGTTCGAGTATCGATTTGAGCAGATGAAGGTGTTCACCTACGCGGGAGTCTTCTATGTTTTAATTGGACTGATCGCACTCCTGAGCTATGTGATTGCACCACAGTATCTTCGTGGGATCGCGTTCTGGATGTGTATTGCGACGTTGCTCTTTCACACCTACGGGATCGTTGCACGGATCTATATCTCCGAGCGACCACCGGTTGTCACTCTCTACTCGGCAGCGGTCTTCATCGGATGGGGAGTCGTTTTGTTCTGCGTCGTTGCAGAGGCGTTGTTCCCGATTGGAGTTTCTCTGATTGTCGCTTCCGCGTTCGGGTATTTGAGTTTGCTCGTGGCGCACGGATTGGACATCGGGGATTCGATGCCCAGTTTGCGCGCGGTGCTCGACACGCAGTTTTGGTTATCGACTCACGTGACGACCGTTACGATCGGCTATTCTGCGACCTTCTTAGCGGGGCTTTTTGGAATCGGCATCGTGGTGGCGAAGTTGATATCGACGATCTCTGGGAAGGATAGCAAGAATGCACGTGCAACAGCGATTCGGGATGCGATTCCGATTCTTTATCGCATTACCTATGCGGTCGTATGCCTCGGGCTTTTCTTTAGCTTTGTCGGCACGGTGTTAGGTGGTCTTTGGGGGGACGATAGCTGGGGGCGCTTCTGGGGTTGGGACCCGAAGGAGAACGGAGCCTTGATGATCGTCTTATGGAATGCGTTGTTGCTACATGCACGTTGGGACAAGATCGTCGGTGTCCTCGGATTTGCAAACCTCGCGATCTTTGGAAACGTGATTACCGCTTGGTCGATGTTTGGTACGAATCAGTTAGGAATCGGATTGCACGCGTATGGTGCATTTGAAGGAGACTTGATGCGCAATCTCGTCATCTGGTGTGCCGTGCAGATCATCTTCATCGGAATCGGTTTGACGCTGTATGTTTTGCAGAAAGCCCCGGGGGGAAAGGGTGAAGTTTGAAGGGCTGGGAGCCTCGCTCTGGATCGTTGTCGTACCTAAGAGGGCCTAAATCCATCCCAACCCGTGGCGTAAGCGAGGGACAGCGTCGCGAGTGCACGTAGACCTT
>CAYMXM010000400.1:0-5254 GCA_964394065.1 uncultured Pirellula sp.
GGCAAAGCTGGATCGCGAAGCCGCGAGCACGCTCACCCTTTATTCCCCAGGAAGCGAAGAAGCTCAAGGTGTGGAGGTCGGTAGCCTTCGTTCCTTCGCGAAGGATGGGCAAGCAGGTTTCCAAGGACTCGCTTTCGTGAAACGAAGCCATTTTGAAATCGGCACCGAGCTGAAAATCGGAGAAGCGCGATGCAGAGTGAGGCAGAGGCTTGCCTCAATGTAGAACGGAATTCATTCCGTTAAACAACGCCTCCATCTCCTGCCCCCACCACACGCAATGCACGTTTACTATCTCAGGGCTCTCGAAGCCCCCGCAGGTAGCGAGAGGCTCTCAAAGAAACGAAGAGGCTATGCCACCTTTTGAGTGTCCGGATTTATTCCATTCGAACCGCAGGGGACGCGGAGGTTCGCAGAGGAGAACTCGAGGATAAGTTTTGCATCCTCAGGTATCCCGAAGGGATTACAGCCATTGGCCGGCAGTATGGGAATGGCAAAGCGCGAGCCCTCCGGTTAGGGACTTTCATACAAGAGCACCCCGGGTTGTGATGGTAGGACGCTTCGCATCCTACCCCTTAACACCTATGCGCCATCCCACCCTACACCTATACGTTTCAGTAACCCGCAACCTTACGAACAGGGCCGGCGCGAAAGCCTGGGTTTCGTTGCATCGCCATGACCGAAGCTGCCTCGCTGTTTCTCGCGGGGACAACCACGGAGAGGGGATAGGCATAGGAGCCTGGAGGAGGGTAGAGCATGACCTCCCATAGATCTGTAGCGCCAGCGGTTACGGCACTCATGGTGAGTTGCAATCGAGCGATTCGAAGCATCTGCTCTTCTGGACTCTGCAATCCCATCGCGCGCGATTGCAGATAGAGTTCATGCTGACGTCGGTCCTCCGCGTATTTTTCCTCGTCCTTTTCACGAGCCCGCTCTTCCGCAATCCATTGATCGTAAGAAGGTTGTAGAAACTTCATCGTCTTGGACGTAAGGAAGAAGAGGGGGATCGCATATTCATCTCCGTTGGGAAACTCCAGAAGGATCGCTTCGCAGTTAAACGTTTTCGGGTTGCCTCGCTGCGCGAGAATCCATTTATTGAAAGCGGCGTCATCCGAGAAGGTCGTTTTCTCGAAGTGAGCGACGACAAACGGAATCATCTTTTGATAGACCTCAGGGAGGTTCTTGATTGGGCGATCGTTGACGTAAACCTGTCCCCTGCGTCGCTGGATCGTCACGTCTCTTTGGATGAAACTGATTAGCCTGCCGTAGACCTTCATTCCGTTGACCATTTCCCAGACCGATTTTTCACCTTCGGTTCGAATCGACTCCATCGCTTCTTGAGAATGGAGATAGTCGATATCGGCTTGAGAAAGGTGTTCGATCGGGACGGCCAGCAGTTCGTGATCCTCTCGTTTCTTATCCAGCTTGATGACAACCTCCTTGTCGTCCGAGGCCAGGAGGGTTCCCTGAATGGTGATTTGCCCTGTCGAGTCGGTCCAGACTCGTGCGTGGCAAATCTGGGACAGGGAAAAACTGGCCAGCAGCATTGCTGTTCCAATCGTGGCTTTCAGCATGGGTAGTTCCTTGCAAAATCCTTGGGGAGAATACGGGATGGGAGAATTAGGAAATCAGGCTCCTCCAGTTTAACCCACTTGACACGGCAGGTCGAATGTGCAAAACTTGTTGTACAGTGTTGATGGGTTCTCAGCAATTGGCTCTTCGCCATGTTAGGTAGAACGAAATTTCAGCATGTTCGCGTGTCATCTTCGGAAGAGAAATTCCTCGACATTTTCTCGCGTCGAGAGCAGTAAGCCCCGGAGATCGACCCCATGTTTGGTTTGGCTCGTTTTGAGCCCGCGTTGATTCTTGGATTCAGTTGATTCGTGACTCCAGATTCCCGCAGCAAGTTCCCGGAGCGCTCCAGCTCCCGCAGTAGAATTTTTGCCGTGAAATTTCGCAGTGGTGTTTTCGCTTGGAAGATTTTCCAGGTGAAGTTTTTCACCGCGAAGTTTTTCGCTGTGGAGCTTTCCACAGTGAAGCTCATTTGAGAACTCTCGATTGAGGATTCCCGTTGCGAATTTTTCTCTCGGAAGCGTATGCGCCTCGCCTTTCGCCTATCGGGGCTTATTGTCCGCCCCAGGCCCTTTACTCTCGATTCGGTGGTGGTCCCGAGACCACGACTTTGTTCTTTATTGGATTGGTGGTATGCCCAAGAAAAAGCGTTTCCGCTCCCGTTTTCATGATGACAATGTTGGAGCGGCACCTGGCCCTCGCCCTCGCGTCAAACGCCCTCGTCGCCGACATGGCCCCAACTATCAGAATGCGTTCGCCGAACCCGGTGATGAAAATGCACCTGCCGAGGGGGACGAAGCTCTCGAGTCGGGCGAGGCAATTGAAGGGGAATCCCAAGCGAACGAAGACCCCGGTCAAGAGTTCTTCGGGCTTTTGGAAATGCACCCCAACGGCTACGGATTCCTTCGCGCTCCTGAAAACAACTACGCGCGACTTCGCTCCGATCCGTTCGTCCCTGGGACGATGATCGAGAAGTTTCGATTGCGACAGGGGCTCAAGATTCGCGCCTTGATGCAACAGACCCGTCGCTCGCAAGGTCCGCGCGTCAAAGAGATCCTCGATATCGAAGGGTTGAAACCGGAAGAGTATGTCAACATCAAGCCGTTTGATACTCTTACCGCGATCAACCCCGAGAAATGGCTCCGCTTGGAAGTCGGAAGCCAACCGATCACCAACCGAGTGATCGATCTTCTCGCCCCCATCGGGCGAGGCCAACGCTGTTTGATCGTCGCTCCGCCTCGCTCGGGTAAAACGATCATGCTTCAACATATCTCCAAGGGGATCGCTCAGAACTATCCGGAGATCGAGTTGATCGTTCTCTTGATCGATGAACGCCCCGAAGAAGTAACCGACATGAAGCGGAATGTCGAGAACGGCGAAGTCATCGCTAGCAGTCTCGACGAAGATGTCGAATCCCACGTTCGCATCAGCCAACTCGTAGTCGATCGCTGCCGCCGCCTCGCGGAGATGGGGAAAGACGTTTTCCTCCTCATGGACTCGATCACGCGACTCGCGCGCGCCTTTAACAAGTACGTTGGCAACAACGGACCGACCATGAGTGGTGGTGTGAACATCAAAGCGATGGACATTCCGAAGAAACTCTTTGCAACGGCCCGCGCCTTTGCCGAGGGTGGATCTCTCACGATCGTCGGAACCGCGCTCGTCGACACTGGATCTCGTATGGATGAACTCATTTTCCAAGAGTTCAAAGGGACGGGTAACATGGAACTGGTATTGGACCGAAAGCTAGCCGACCGTCGCGTTTGGCCGGCGATCGATATCACCCAGTCGGGAACGCGACGTGAAGAGCTTCTTCACGATCCAGACACCTACCACTCCGTCACGATGATCCGAAGAACGCTCAATTCGATGCATCCGGTAGAAGCGATGGAACAACTCACCAAGCAACTCTCTCGGTTCCCGAGCAACGCCGAGTTCTTGAAGTTGATCGCCAACGCCAAAGGGATCGACTGAGCGAAACGGCTAGCGACATCTCATGGTCGATGCATCGTTTCCTAAAGAGGATCGAATCAAATCCCCCCGCCAATTCGAACGGGTGTTCAAGCAGGGGGTTGTGGTCGCCGATGACATTCTCGTCGTCCATGTCACGCGCTCCGATCGCGATACGCCTCGCATTGGAATCGGTGTTGCAAAGAAAGCGGGGAACGCCCCCGTTCGCAACCGCTGGAAAAGGTTGATTCGCGAAGCGTTTCGGAAGCAAAAGGGAACTCTACCTCCCCTCGATATCATCATCCGCCCCAAACGGGGAGCCCAACCCGATTACCATCGGATCTATCACTCCTTGCCTAGGCTTCTAGCGCGAGGAGAGAAACGGCTCAGTCGTGGCTCGGGAGGGATTGGGGGATAACCACGAATCGAACGAATCAGGCCAGGCCGGGGGTGAGGGGTAGAAGTGTTAGGAAGAATAGCCGAGTTTAAGCCGCCAACTACACTCCCGGTGTGTTCCGTGGCCGCTTGGGTGCGAAGGTGATTGCAGCAGAAACGAGGATTGACTCCCCATCTCGATCTGAGCTGGAAGCAGCGGCCACTTCACACACCCTACAACTTTTTGCCAGCCTTGCTCTACTCCTCCACCCAATTTCCGTAATCGCTTGTCGTTTCGACGTGGCGAACGATGATTTGGGGGACATCGTAGGGGTGATGGGCCAGCAGCCAGGCGATCGCTTGCTCCTTTTGAGATGATGCGGTTTTCAAAGTAACTCGGAACTCCTCGTTCTCTTCTATCTTTCCCTCCCAACGATAGATGCTTCGAATCGGTTCATCGATCTGCACGCAGGCAGCGATCGATTCCCGAACCGCGAGGAGAGCAAGTTGCCTTGCCTCCTCGGGGTCGAGCAAAGTGGTTGTGATTTCTAGTATCTCCATCGACCTCAAGCCAATCCTCGTTCTACGAGAACTCGCTCTTGTGATTCCTCCTCAAGAATCTCCCGATGAAGTCTTCGGAAATTGTCTCCGATATCGAAAATCTCATCGCGCTGCGCATCGAAGATCTGCACATCGTGAATGATCGAATCCAGTTCGTCGATCAAGCGGCATTGCCAACATTCGATCTCTCGAAGATCGGAGTACATGCCCGGGCGTTGCATCGCAACTCGCTCGAGGTAGCCTTCCCCTGCGACTCGCGTAAAGTGCTGGTCCAAAACCCAACGAAAGCTCACGAGATGCTCCGCCAGCTTGCTCCACACAGCCCGTTGATGGGGGTGTTCTAACCAAGTTCGAAAGTCTTGCTCAAGCTCAGCGAGCCCCTCTTCTATCCCCGTTTGACTGTGATTCAATCGCATTCGAATCCCAGCGAACTCATTCATGTCATCTCTCATCACCCAAGCCCTCACTCGACCACGGAATGAAACAGGAAGATCTTCGGATCAACATGATGCCCAAACGGCATTTCCTATAGTGTCTCAAATAGGTTCACACACCGTCAAGCGTTTTAAGAACGGTCTCGAAATAACTTCGCGATTTGGGGGGCCTACCAGACGTTCCCCTCTTTTCGTACGCGTACTCGTACTCGAATCTCGGCGAGTACGAGTACCGCTACGCTGAGTACGCAGATAGGATCGAGCCAAACTTGGCTGACGTTTCTAGCGATTCTATCCCTCACCCCCAGCCTGGCCTGACGCATCAGCGCGAATATAAAGTGTTTGGGTAGTTTGGCCGACGCGTA
>CAYMXM010000401.1:0-5253 GCA_964394065.1 uncultured Pirellula sp.
CCATCACAACCCGTGGCGTAAGCGAGGGACAGCGTCGCGAGTGCACGTGGCCCTTGTCGGGAATGTCTCAGGCGCAGGGTGGCACGCCCCTGAGGCACGAAGGGCGTGCTGTGAGACCTTGGATGGGATGCTTGGTTGCCAGCACTGTCCCTCGCTTACGCCACGGGTTGTGATTTTCGGACCTCGCTTACGCATCGGCCAAACATCCCAAACCCTCTACCCGATCTCTCCCCCTCCAACCCTGCGGGTTGGAGGGGGAGAGATCGGGTAGAGGCTACCTCAACCGCTGAAAATATCTCACGAAGTCTCGGTCGAGTTTTCCGATATCATCACCGAAGCAGGCTCGAAATAGATCTACCCGATCTTTGCTGTTCGGTTGGACACCGACAGGAATGGTTTGGAGCTCTTTGAGGTACCGGACGAACTCCTTGGGTTTCGACTGGATAAGAAAGTGAGTGACCCCCCAAGCTTCTGCATAGGCGTTCGTACTGGTCTTTCCGTCTTTCATCCTGCCATCATCGGTCAAGAGGAGGGTTAGCGAGTCGGAGCTTCTCTTGGGCAAGTACTGCGCGAGGACATATTGATTGTGTCGATTGACTTTTCCGACACCGGCCCACCCGGTTCGACTCATGACGTCGGGGGACTCGAAGAAGGTTGCGATTCCTTCGCTCAACCAAACAGGGCTCGCGCCGAGTCGGACTTGTAAGCCACAGTTGTAAGCAATCTGATGGCAGGCTTCATGAATGATGGTTGCCACCGTTCGCTCCCCTTCTGGTCGCGACAGGATTTGTTGGACCAGCGCGGTTCGCGGCACCCTGCTGCCACTCGGGATCATCCCTTCGATCCCGGTTAGATCATAGGAAGCCAAGCGGTTCGTTTTCTGATTGTAGTAACCAAAAGTCGCATCCGCTCCTTTGAATTCCTTCCCCGCGAATTTGACATACTCCTCCTTGGTTCCGAAGATCAAGGCCACGAGAGGGAAGCGAGGTTCGCACAGTTCCATTCCCTTGGACTTCCAGAAGCGATGGAATCCTCGGTAGAGCCCTTCGTAAAGTTCCGCGTTCCACCGCGCGTAGGCATCGGTTGTGTTGTAACAGATGACGAAATGTTCGGTGCAGATAACTTTGCTGCCGTCCGGCATCAGCTTGACAACCTTCTCTCCCAGTTCAGCGGCCGGGGTGACGGTCAATGCAGAGTCGACCAGTTCGGCTTTCTCGACTCGGTCGGGGGTAATCTGGGCCAGCCCACCGTCGGATTTCAGGAGGAGGTACCCATACTCCTCTTGTTCCGCGATCACCTCCCCTAGGACCGAGCGATTGTCGGTTCCCTTCAGATGGATTCTTGCCACTTTCGGGGGTGGCTGGGGGGCCCGGGGCGTCTTGGATCCTTGTTCCTTTCCTTCTGGTCTTTCCGGAAAGAGCTCTTCGATGGCCGCGTCATCCGGATCCTGAAAGGGGGCGCCGTTAGCGGATGGGGAAAGGAATAAGAAAAGGAAGAGAGCAAAAACGAAGGAAGCGATGGAGGGTGACTCCTTGAGGGGGCGTCGCTGGAGACGCAAGGATTCGATCGTTTCTGTGCTCCGTTTCATCGCTTCGGTAGGTAGAAGGCTTTGGACATTAGACTTTAGGAAGACCGTTGATAGCCTAAGACCTTTGCTCCCCTCGCCCCTTAGTCGTGGGGTTTGCTGCGAAAAACCGCGACAACATCTTCGACGGGGATCACGTACAGTTGATTATCTACCTCAAAATCGACAGGGATAGCGTTTTTCGGATGAAAAAGAATCTTATCGTATTGTTTGAGGGGGACATCCTCGTCGTGTTCAACTTGCCGGCTGATCGTGACGATTCTCCCGGTTATCGTAGGAATCTCGGCTGCGTCGGGCAAAGCGATCCCACCACGGGTTTCCCGTTTGGGTTCGTCTTTTCTCACGAGGACGCGGTAGCCGATAGGTTCGATCAGGTCGAAGTTTACAGATTTTTTTGCCATGGGCTCCAGCATAGGGTCGCGAGGAAAATCGGCAAGTACATTTGGTCTTGCATCCCCTCGTAAATTCGTCATACTCCTGGGCTTTCCCTGATCCAGGGAATCCCCCGATTGAGGGGGGCGGACGTCCTTACCACGGTGAGAGCTTCACCTTTGGGGGGCGAACGCGAAACCGTTGAAATTTGACGAGGCGTTCGCCTCGCGTCCATAGAATTACTGACTATCGATTTATTGGCACCGGAATTACGCAGGAATGATTGAGACAATCGAAGTAGAAAAACGAGATACAGTCGGATCTCGGGCGATGATTAAGATTCGTGAAAAGGGTCTGGTGCCAGCGATTTTGTACGGTCACGGCGAAGAGAATGTTTGCCTCACCCTTCCCCTCGATACGGTCAACAAGTTGATCAAGCACGGGACTAAGCTGGTGAACTTGACCGGAGCGGCATCCGAGACCGCGTTGCTTCGTTCTGTACAGTGGAGCAGCATGGGAGACTATGTAATTCACGTGGACTTCGCTCGAGTTTCCCAGTCGGAAACCGTGGATGTCACCCTGCCGGTTCACTTGCATGGTGAAGCTCCGGGGGCGCAAACGGCCGCTGGGCAGCTTCGCTTTGCGACGCACGAGTTGCACATTCGCTGCCCTGCCGGAAGCATTCCAGAGTTTTTAACCTGCGACATCGGACATTTACAAATCGGGCAATCGATTCACGTGAGCGACCTCAAGCTTCCAGAGGGAGCGACTGCCGTTACTCCTGGGTCGATCGTCGTCGCTCAAGTCGTTTCGACGGTCGGTGGTGGCGGGGTTGCTGCTGAGACCGACGCAACCGAACCTGAATTGATCCGCAAGGACAAGGGTGAAGGGGAAGCCAGCTAAAGGTTGGGATCTGTGGCAGAGTCGACCTCGTCCCATCTCTCGATGGTGGTTGGGCTTGGAAATCCAGGTGCCAAGTACGATTGGACTCGACACAACATTGGATTTGAATGTTTGAATTTGGTCCATCGAAAGCTTGGAAGTCCAAGCTTTCAAACTAAATTCGAGGGACAGTTTTGCAGGGTCAAGATCGCGGACCGGGACGTCTGTTTGGTCTGGCCATTGACATACATGAACTTGAGCGGTCGATGCGTTTCGCAATTCGCCAGGTTTTACCGTATTGAACCGAAGAATATTCTGGTGATTTGCGATGACTTAAGTCTCCCGTTGGGGAAGCTCAGGATTCGCAAGTCAGGTTCGAGCGGCGGGCAGAAAGGATTGGACGACATCCTTCGGTGCCTGGGGACCCAGGATATCCCACGGCTACGGATCGGGATCGACCCAACTCCGCCGCGGTGGGAAACGGTGGACTATGTATTGAGCCGGTTTTCGGCCGCCGACAAAGAGACAGCGGAGAACGCGCTCGCGCGAGCTTCGACGGCGGTCGAGCGATGGCTGACCAGCGGAATCGGGGTCGCCATGAACGAGTTCAATGCCGATCCACCGAACGGGCCGAAGCTGTCCAAGCCGAAGCCACCCCATGCGGCCTCCAAACCCGTGGAACCCAAACCCGAGGGCGAATAGTCGTCCCAAGAACAAAGACCTCCCCGAAACGGGGAAGCGATTAACCGTTTAGGAGTTGAAAAGTTGGCTACCGGAATTTACGAATGCCTTTTCCTGTTTGACAGCAACCAATACTCTCGAGACCCAGGTGGAATCTCGGGGGCTGTGGAGTCGGCGATCACCGATCTCGGTGGCGAGATTCTGGTAAGCCGCCTCTGGGCCGAACAACGATTGGCCTATCCAATTAATGGACACAACAAGGGAACCTACTGGTTGACCTATTTCCGATTGGATACACTGAAGCTTAAGGAACTCAATCGCGCCTGCCAGCTCAACGAGAGCTTGCTCCGATTCATGTTCACGAAGATCGACCCTCGTTTGATCGACGCGTTGGTCGCACACGCCCAAGAGAAGGTAGTTGTACCCATAGATGCCGCTGACCGACAACCTGTCGGCGTCGGGGCTGGTGCTGAAGACGAGGACGATCTCGAGTCCGACGACGAGTAGTAGGTGGAAACCGAGCCAGTTGTTTGCCGGTTTCACCTTTGCAGAACATCTTTAGCATCGGGAGTACTGAACAATGGCTAGTTACAATCGGGTTATTCTTCTCGGGAACTTGGTTCGAGATATCGAGCTTAGGTATACCACCTCAAGATTTGCGGTTTGCCAAAATGCAATCGCAGTGAACGATCGGCGCAAGAACGCTGCCGGAGATTGGGTCGACGAAGTTTCTTTCGTCGACGTAACTTTCTTCGGTAGAACGGCGGAAGTCGTTGCGGAGTATCTCAGCAAGGGATCTCCCATCTTTGTCGAAGGTCGCTTGAAACAAGACACCTGGGAAAAAGACGGACAGAAACGGAGCAAGCTCTACGTGATCGTCGATCGGATGCAACTGATCGGCAATCGTAGCGACAAGGGGACTGCAGCACCGAAGACGCAGCAGACCAACAATGCTCGCTACTCGGATGACGAACCCCAGATGCCGCAAGACATGCACGTGGGTGAGATCGCCGACGAGAGCTTTGCGGAAGACATGCCTTTTTAAAACAACTTCAAAACAATTTTTTTCAACCGTTTGTGGTTAGTGATTTGAAATGACAACACGAAAGATGCGTACCCCCACCTTCCCTCGACTACCCAAGGGCCCAAATGGTGGTATTCAATTGATGCTCATCCAGAATGTCGAGTACCTCGGCAAAGCGGGTGATGTCGTTGAAGTCAAACCAGGGTACGCAAACAACTTCCTCCTTCCAGAGGGGCTCGCGATTGTCGCGACCGATCACCACAAACGGATGGTCGATAAGCACCGCGCGAAGTTGCTCGAACTCGAGAAACAACGACTCGCAGCCCTTCGCGCCACTGCGGAACAAATTTCCAAGCAGTCGATCAACGTCGAAGCGAACGCAAACGACGAAGGTCACCTATACGGAAGCGTTGGAGCGGTCGAAATCGTCGCTGCCCTCAAGGGGAACGGGTTCTCGATTTCCCAAGACCAAGTCCGTTTGGAAGGGGTTCTCAAGGAACTCGGACTCTACACGGTCAAGATTCATCTCCACCCAGAAGTTGTGACCGAATTGAAGGTCTGGGTCGTTCCTACGGCTGGGAACTAGGAAGAAATCTTCACTCTAATGCTACTAACCGCCGCCGCTTCGCGGCGAGCGAGTTAACCGTGGCCCGGAAATCACAACCCGTGGCGTAAGCGAGGGATAGCGCTGGCAACCACGCATCCATCC
>CAYMXM010000402.1:0-5250 GCA_964394065.1 uncultured Pirellula sp.
GGCTAAGGGCGAAGCCCTCTTCTTCCTCAAGTCTCAAGCCTCACCCCTCAAGCCTATTCATGCGATTCGTGGTTTATTCCCCCTGCTTTCCTGAAGTCTGAAACCTGAAGTCTGAAGCCTATAAAATAGCTTTTAGGGGTATCGAAACCCTCTTCCCGAGGCGTATGCTACCCAAAACTCAGATTTGGCCGTTCGGCCGCGACTTTTTTCTAGGTTCGCTATGTCCAAGCCCACGAAGTTCTCTATTGTTGAAGCGGAATCCGAAAAGTTTCCGTACGTTTACCGAACTCCTCTCAAGTTCGGTGGTCGGGTTGTCAAAGATGTCACGGTGTTTCGAACCAGCGTCACCATCCAGGATAGTTCGAAAAAGAAGACCGCCGTTGGAATGGGAGAGATGACCATGGGGTCTGCTTGGGCATGGCCGAGCAAAACCCTCACACCAGAACAGGTCCTTCGGACGGTCATAGCGCTTGCCGAAAAGATCGTTCAAGCCCTCCCCACGATGGAACCTGCTACCCATCCCTTGTTCTACGCGACGCAGATCAAAGCAATTGCAAAAGAGCAAGCAGTAGCGCTTCAAACCGCGATGAAACTTCAGGAGCCGATTCCCGATCTGGCGATCGCTCTCGCCTTTTCGACGGCGGATATCGCCATCCACGATGCTTACGGGCGGCTGCATAACGCGAACGCCTTCGACTGTTTGACCCCGGACCATATCGGCAGCGACCTATCCCCCTGGTTGGGAGAAGACTTTATCGGGAAGCACTTTCAAGAAGCGATTCTTCCTCGCCCCGCCCCGACCCTTGCCTTGTACCACTTGGTCGGTTCCCTCGACCCATTATCGACAGCAGATCTCAACTCGCCGGTCGGAGATGGGCTGCCCGAAACTCTTGAGGAGTGGATTCGCGCCGAACACCTTTCTCACCTGAAAATCAAATTAACCGGCCAGGACTTGGATGCCGATGTCGGTCGTTTGGTCGAAATCGAACGAATCGCAATGCGCGTTGCCCCGACTCGCGAATGGTCCTATTCGATGGACTTCAATGAAGCCTGCGACAAAGAGGATTACGTCATCGACTTCCTCGAACGGATCGATCGGTTAGCTCGGGAAGCGATCGCGAAGCTCCACTACATCGAACAGCCGATGGGGCGAGATTTGCGCGCGAGGAAGGAAGTGACGATGCACCGAGTCAGTCGTCTCAAGCCGGTGGTCATCGACGAGTCCCTTACCGATTTGGACGCGTTTATGTTCGCCAAGCAGCAGGGGTATTCGGGGGTCGCGATCAAGGCGTGCAAGGGGATCAGCGATTCCATCCTTTTTGCTGCGGCTGCCAAGCATTACGGACTCAAGTGCTACGTGCAGGACTTGACCTGCATCGGTGCATCTTTCCTAACCTCTGCTTCCCTCGCATCCCGCATCGCCGGACTCACGGCAGTGGAAGGGAACGGTCGGCAGTATTGTCCTGCGGGGAACAAAGGTTGGGAGTCCCTTTATCGCCCAATGTTCAAAGTCCTCGGGGGAGTCGTGCCGACGGAACTCCTCGGAGGAGTTGGGCTCGGCTTTGCTTGGCCCAGGAACCTCGTCTCCAAAAAGTACGCAGCCTTGTCGCAGGGATAGGGCGGGCTTTCCCTGGAAAACGGTTCTTGTCTGGATGGGGCTTGGCCCCACCAGACACCGCTTTGGCGTCCTAGCATGCGCTGCGCTTTAGAGTTCTGCTCCCCTGGCCCCGCTTCGGGGAGAGGGGCTGGGGGTGAGGGGTAGGAGTGCTAGAAACATAGGCCAAGTCCTTCCTCCCTCCGCCGCTGCGCGGCGGAGGGGGAAAGCGCGCGGGGGAAGGCTTGCTAGGACGCCAAAGCGGCGTCCGGAGGGGGACGAGCCCCCGTCCAGACGGAGGCCAACAGGAGAGCGCTAAATACGCCTACTAACCCGCAACCAACTCCGGGCGAGACGCCCGGGCCACGCCCCCGTACGAATCCGCTCAAAATCGGGATGCTATTTCGGGACAGTTCCTTCATCTGCCGCTCCTATGAAAATTTCATCGATGATCGTAGCTCCGGGCCCCTCTCCGACCACCGTGCGGGCTCCGGATGGGAGTCTCCTGACGATCCCCAAAGGTTGGGAATGCCTTCCACCTGGAGATGCCGGCTTGACCCGCCGCGTGAAGGGTGCCACTGCGACCTGGACGGTACAGGTTAAGAAAGGGCGCAAGACCTTCTCCCAAGGGGTATGGGCGGACGGGGCCATCATCGCACAAAAACGCGCGGAGCTCGAAGCCGAGCGATCTACGGAGGCTTACGCGAAACGGATGGCCTCTGCCAAGAATCGTCGAGATAAAAAGCAGTCCGAGTATGTCGAAGACTTTGAGGAGTCGGTGTTGGACTTTCTTCGATTCCATGATCGATACGACGGCATCGCGATCAAACTCGCCAAGGCGGTGACCGCACACGCCACCCCGGTCGGAAGCGGGACGGTTGCGAGGACCGAGCGGATCCCGATCGAGCGGCGCGCGGAGTCCGCGGTGATCGCTTGGATGCGACACCAAACAACCGCTTATGATCATATGAAGATCGCCCGGGTTCGAGGGGAACGACGGGAGGTCCGCAGGATGCTCGCCGAACGGTCCCGCGAGCTTTTAGACCGCTATCGACGAGGGGAGGTTGTTTTACCCGAAACCTGTCCCTTACAATCTGCCCTAGGAAATGTTCCGAAATAACTTCCGTGTTTTACATCTCCGCTCCCCTCGCCCCGCTTCGGGGTGAGGGGGAGAATCGCTAGAAACGTCAGTCAAGTACTGATCCAAAATCGTACTCAGCGCAGCGGTACTCGTACTCGAGATTCGAGTACGAGTACAAAAAGGGGGGCGAGACGCCCATACCACGCCACTCCAAATCGGGAAGTTATTTCGGGACAGTTCCTTAAAAAAACGCCTTGCCTCAAAGCTTACACACACAGGTTATGTATCATCAGACCGTCGTCAAATCCAACGCCGAAGATGTCGCGATCGCCGCGAAGGAGTGGTTGGTCGAAACCGCACAGGAATCGATCGCCCTTCGAGGCGAATGCACCATCGCTCTTTCGGGTGGTTCGACTCCGAAACGCCTCTATCAACTCATCGCGGAAACCTCCCTCGACGACCTCGACTGGTCCAAGGTGAAGTTGATCTGGGGGGACGAGCGAAATGTCCCTCACGATCATGTAGATAGCAACTACCGAATGGTCCGCGAAGCCTGGCTGGATCGGATCGATCCCTCGGTATCTCGCTACGTTCCTCAAGCTATCCCCGTGCAAGTCTCCATCAATTCGCCGGACCGTGCCGCCTCGGAGTACGAGCTACAAATCCGCAGGTCGCTCGATCCCAAGAACGAGTATGCGAACGATTTCCCCCCGATCGACATCGTGTTACTCGGTTTGGGGGACGATGCGCATACCGCTTCCCTTTTCCCTGAAACCGAGGCCTTGGAAGCGACCAGTCGCCTTTTTGTAGCCAACTTTGTTCCCAAGTTTGCAGCCTATCGATTGACGTTGACTGCACCGATGATCAACTCCGCCCGAAACGTCGCCTTCCTCGTATGCGGAATCTCGAAACGCCCCGCAATGGAAGTCGTCCTCCACGGCCCCCGCTATCCGAGCGAATACCCAGCCCAACTCATCGAACCCAAACACGGCCGCATGATCTGGTTCCTCGACACAGCGGCGAATCCGGATTAGTAGTAGCGGTAGGGCACGAGCATAAGGTGCTTGGGCTGTTTGGCCGATGCCGTAAGCGAGGCCCGAAAATCACAACCCGTGGCGTAAGGAACGGCCAGAGGTGTTCCCAAGTCGAGGGAATGACGGTGGATGTTCGAATTTTCATTTGGCACTCTTTGCAGGTTCATTGCCTCAGTGGAATCCAGACTGAAGATTCCAATGTAGCAACTGCAATACGAAAAAAGGTTAATCCAATTTTATTCCTCCCAAACGGGCTCGGTGAATTGAGTTCTTTAAGGCGAACAGCAGATACAAAACTACCGCCGTGGCCCGGGCGTCTCGCCCGGAACAGCTTTAGCAACTCCGCGCGAGACGCCCGGGCCACGTAAGGAAATGGTACAAACTCAACAGCGGTTCGCCTTCAAGACTCACTCCCAACTGAGCGCACCGGCGGATTGGTATTCTGTCACGCGGGTTTCGAAGAAATTTTTCTCCTTGGCAAGATCGATTGTTTCGCTCATCCATGGGAATGGATTGGAAGAGCCGTATTGGATGGGTAACCCAATACGCTCGAGACGACGGTCGGCGATGTGTTGGACATAATCGCGAAAGAGTCCCTGATTCAAACCCAAGATCCCGGTCGGCAAGCAGTCGGCGGCATACTCCAACTCCAACTCCACGGCGTTTCGTACCCGCTCGATCATTTGCGATTGAAACTCTGGAGTCCAAAGCGCTGGATTCTCGGCTTTGATTCCGTTGATCAGGTCGATGCCGAAGTTCAAGTGAATCGTCTCGTCCCGGAGGATGTACTGAAATTGCTCACCGATTCCCGTCATCATGTTGCGGCGATGGAACGAAAGAATCATCACGAATCCGGTGTAGAAGAAAATCCCCTCCATGATCAGATAGTAACCGATGAGGTTCTTCAAAAAGGCTTGGGCTCCCTCGGTGGTATCCGTGTTGAAGGAAGGGGAGAGGACTTCTGCGGTCAACTCGGTTTCGAATGCGTCCTTCCGAGCGATCGAAGGAACCTCGTGATACATGTTGAAGATCTCCTTCTCGTCCAACCCGAGGCTGTCGACGACATAGAGAAACGTATGGCTGTGGACCGCTTCTTCGAACGCTTGACGCAACAAGTATTGACGACACTCGGCGTTCGTGACGTACTTGAAGATCGCCAATACTAGGTTGTTGCCAACGAGGCTCTCCGCAGTCGAAAAGAACCCTAGGTTTCGCAAAATAACTCGTCGCTCTGCGTCGCTCAGCTTATTGCTTCGCCACAGTTCGATATCGCGCGTCATCGGAACCTCTGTCGGCATCCAATGGTTAGCGCATCCATTGTTGTAGTGTTCCCAAGCCCAGTGATACTTTAAGGGCATCAACTGATTCACGTCGACTTGATTGCAGTTGATAAGACGCTTTTCGGAGGCTTGAAATCGTGTGGTGGGATTTGGATTAAGTGATGTCATTTGGTTGGTTTGGTGAAGGAACCACGGAAGAGAAGTTTGAAGTTTGAAGTTTGAAGTTTGAAGTTTGAAGTTTGAAGTTTGAAGTTTGAAGTT
>CAYMXM010000403.1:0-5243 GCA_964394065.1 uncultured Pirellula sp.
ACTTCAACCCCTCACCCCCAGCCCCTCTCCCCTAAAAGGGGCGAGGGGAGCGGGTGTCTTAAAGCGCGGCGCGTTCTAGGGCGCCAAAGCGGCGTCCGACGGGGACGAGCCCCGGTCGGACAAGAAGCGTTCAATTTCCCAGAGAAAATTGCTTTCATCGCGTTGCCCAAAGGAGAGGGCTACGATGGTAGAATTTCATCTGTCGCTCGTCTAACGTCCCGTTGTCAACTTTTATGGTATAGGTGCCAAGATGGCAAACTATCTCCTTGCGTTAGTAATTTTTTTCTGTGTTTGCTGGATGAATCCTGCGACTACACAAGAAATTAAGTTGGAAGACCTGGAATTTCAGTTTTCAGAAATGTCAGATGAAAAGAAGGAGAAATTGGAAAATACTCTTCTAGCGAAGATGCAACAAAGAAAGGATGCACTCCGTGAAGCGGTCAAAGAGATTGGTGCAAATCAAGAACAACCAACCATTGGGAAGGTTCTTTCGTTTACCGACAGAAGGTATCCATCTCTATCGTGGAGTACATTCCGAACATCAGGAGGGCGAGATGCTGTTCGACACACTGGTACCGAGCGAGAGTTGGTAATCCGACTCATTCGTGCGAGTGAGGCTGAACAAAAGGATCTTGATTTGCTGTTTCAGGAACGGCTCAAGCAAAATCAGAAGTCTCGCGAAACCATCGACTCTTTTCTTGCAACGGAGAAAGGACTAAGAAATTACTCCCTTGGGATTCCTGTAGATGCTGGTGTGATGCAGGAAATGCAAAACATCCCAATTCCTAGCCAGAAGGAAATCAATCTAGCATTTAAGAAATACATCCAGGCGGAGGATAAGAACGAGCGCGAATTGATTCGAAAGATGCAGGAGATTATTGACCCAATTCAGTTCACCGTGTTGTATCGAAGATGGGGGAGGACGTTGGATATGCCGATGTGTTATGAGGTGCTGGATCTGACTGACCAACAGATTGCTGACATCGAACGCGATTGTTTGAAATATGAGCGTCGAAAGGCAGAGCTCCTCAGTCTAAAATCACCCACCGGTAGCAAAATCTCGCCTGCGGACGCCATCGCAAGGTTGAAAAGTGACCGCGAGCGGCTTCGACTTCGTTACATAGCCTACAGCCGACTTACCCCGCAGCAATTCATGACCGCTTCTGCCTTGCTCTCCGAGTGGAGAAACTGCAAATCGTTCAAAATGCGATTGGAGCAACTTGCGGAAACCGATGGTGTCCCTGCCGAGACTCGATTTACCCGTGAGGTAGAACTCGAAGTGCTAGGGGATCTGTATCGCGAAGGTGCCGAGTGGGAATCGGCGAAAGCCAGCAAGTAGCAGTCTGGATTTTCGATGGTCTCGGGAAGAACCGGGGCTACCTTTCCTTGACCTACGGTCAAGACGAAGGCAAAGCCCACTTCTTCTTCGCGTCTCAAGCCTCGCCCCTCAAACCTCATTCGTTCGATTCGTGAGATTCGTGGTTTTTCCCTTCGTTCTTTTTGAGCTATGAATGGTGACTTCTGGCTTACCCCTTACACCTGGCCCCTGAAACCTGAAGCCTGAAACCTGATTTTGCACTAGCCAAACTATGCTAGGGGGTTGAAAATTCCCCCCTTATCAAAAAAGGGACCGCTGCTGGGTCCCCCTCCCTGACTTCCTCCGAATTCCCCAAGAAGCCGCACGTGGATAATCGACGTTTTTTTGCCTATCTCCTCCTGGGGCTTTCCGTCTTTCTGTTGGTCAATTCCATGCAAAACCGAAGGAGTTTGCAGGAGGAAGAGGCGAAGAAGGAGGCGGCCAAGGCGGAGACGCTGAAGATCGACCGGGAAAAACAGCTTCAAGAACTCTACGCCAAAGCTGCCGAAAACGCGGACTTGGCTCTCCCCCAAGAACCAGATCGGGAACGGATCGTTTTGGGGAGCATGGACCCAAATGGGGGGTATTCCCTCGCCGTTTGCTTGGATAGCCAAGGTGCTGGGATCGAGCGGATCGAAGTCGTCGAAAGGGACAAACGGGGGCGTTTTAAATATCGCTCCCTTCAGGAAGAGGACCGCGTCGGCTACGCCGGATACCTAGCCATCGAGTCGAACGAAACGGGGCTCTTCGTCCGTTCGGTCACTCCAGGAAGTCCAGCTTCCCTTGCGGAAAATGGTGCCTCTCCTGCGGAGCCAGGCTTGAAGCCGGGGGATAAAATCGTCGGCTGGCAGGGGCTCGATGGGGAACCGACTCGGTATAAGTTCGAACAGTGGACCTCCAAGTGGCGGCCGGGTCGGACGGTCGATCTCCTCGTGCAACGGGGTGAAGCTTCTCCAGTAACCTTCAAAGTCACCCTCGACGACAAACCGCTCGACATCGTCCGAGCCGAGGATGATTTCGCCAAGGAGCAGGTCCTTGGCAACGATCCGACCCTCTCCTGTTTGACAACCCTGGCGAAGCTCGACGGGCACGAAATCGAGCTCGGAGAGGCATCGATCCTGGGGCTTGAAAAGACGCTGAGTGGCAATTGGAACGTCCAAAGGATCGAGGTGGAGGGAGGAGAGGGAGTTGAGTTCAAACTCGATCTGACCCCTCACCTGAAGTTGCTCGGGAGCAACGCTCAGATCGAGTTGGTCAAACAGTATCGGCTTCGAAAACCAACCCCGAGCGAGGCGAACACCAACCCTGCCCATTGGCAGTTTCATATCGAACTAACCACGATCGTTCGGAACCTTGCCGAGTCGGAGCATCGCATTGCGCTTCGCCAAGAAGGGGTGAACGGGATCTCGCTGGAGGGATGGTGGCACCCGACCAAGATTTCCCCTTACTTCTTCAGTGCGGCTGGAGCTCGGGACGTTATTTCGGGGGATGGCACAAACCCACACTCTCTGACGACGACGCGGATGATCGTCTACAACGGAATCCAGACGCCGAATAATCCAGAAACCGACCTCTTCGGGCCGGCAAACTCCGAAGCGCGGCGCACGTTGAATTACATCGGGCTCGATACGCAATCCTTCACCGCAGCCCTCTTACCTAATCCAGAGACGGAAAACTCTTTGGCGGCTTTGGAGCGAGGCCGAGCGAGAGTTCTCAACTCGGAATATCGGGACGTTAGAAAACTCCCGGCTTACAAGCAGCAGGCTGCGAACGTCGGTTTCTATGTGGAGACACCGACTCGAACCCTCAAAGCCAAAGAGGAGTTCGTCCAAAGTTACTGGATCTTTGCGGGGCCGAAAGAGGCGACCTTGCTCGGCGCGTACAAGCTCGATGACGCAATCGATTACGGCTGGCATATTTTCGGATTCTTTGCGAAGCGACTGGGGTGGATACTCCACGCGTTCTACAACCTCGTCGGGAATTTTGGGCTGGCGATCATCATGCTCACGGTGTTGGTCCGCTCCTTTATGTTCCCGGTCAGTCGTAAGATGGCGATCAACGCTCAGAAGATGCAATCGGTCCAGCCTCACGTGGCAAAACTGAAAGAAGCCTTCAAGGAAGATCCTCGAAAAATGATGACCGCGCAGCAATTGCTGATGAAGAAAGCGGGTGTGAATCAGTTCGCAGGGTGCTTGCCTGCGTTGATCCAATTGCCCATCGTCATCGGTTTGTACCGCTGCGTTTCGGTCGACGTGGGATTGCGGCAACAGCCGTTGATCCCGGGAATCGACTGGTGTTCAAACTTGGCTGCTCCCGACATGCTGGCCAACTGGCACAGTTGGATGCCAGACTTCCTCGCAGGGAAGGGAACTGGGTTCTTTGGGCCTTACTTCAACATCCTACCGATAGCCACGATTGCATTGTTCATCATCCAGCAGAAGGTGCTGATGCCCAAGGCGACCGATGAGCAAACGGCGATGGCGCAGAAGATGATGATGTTCATGACCGTTGCTATGGGTGTGCTCTTCTTCCGAGTCCCTGCTGGGTTGTGCATCTACTTCATCACCTCTTCGACATGGTCGTTGGTAGAGCGATGGTTGATCAAACGAAACGCGCCGAAGGAGATGAAGGTCGATCTTCCTGAAAACACCGCCAACGAAATCATCCAAACGGTGAACAAGATGGGGACCAACGCTGGTCCTCAACGTCCCTCTTCTCCTTCAACCGGAGATCGCCCGAAGGAAAAGTACAGCAAGCCCCCCGAAACCCTCGCCGATCTATTCCCAGGTTGGTTCGGCAAGAAAGATGAGAAGGGGAATGACAAGGGGAGCAACGATGGAAAGGGGAATGGCAACGGCAAAGGTGGATCCCCTGGCAACCGAAAACCCAAACGACCAAAACCGAAGAAGTAGGTTTTAAGGCTTAAGGTGTAAGGTGTAAGGTGTAAGGTGTAAGGTGTAAGGGTTAAGGGTTAAGGGTTAAGGGTTAAGGGTTAAGCCGGAGGGTACCCTCCCCTTTGGGGAGGCCTGACGCATAGGTGTTAAGGGAGGGGGACGCGAAGCGTCCCCCCATCACAACCCGACGCGTTAGCGAGGGACTGCGTCGCGAGTGAACATAGCCCTTGTCGGGAATACTCAGGCGTCGGGTGGCCTGATGAAAAGAAATTTTCTCAGGTTTTAAACTCCCCGAAGGCTCAACTAGCCTAAGGCTTCTCTGGCTCCCCACCGAATTTATTCGGTGGAAGCGAGGATCAGCCACTACTAGGCTACGCTGGCGTCTCAAGGGTGCTTGGCGAGGCTTCGGCCGACGTGAGTTCCAGGTAGGGGACCGTGGGCTCGCATCCGTAGTGAATGATCCCTGTTTCCACTGAGTAAACTCGGTGGGGAACTAAGGCCGTTGTGGTATGGGTGGCTAGTGATGATCCTGGCTTCCACCGAATAAATTCGGTGGGGAGCAGAGAGAAGGGGGAGTTTTCAAGTCGCAGCCCTACGAAGTTTCGTAGCAGTTTTCAAATCCTATTCTTGCCTGACTTACCCATATTACGATCTTTTTATCAGGCCAGGTTGGGGGGGAGGGGTAGCGCCGTTAAGCATTTTTCGAAAACGCCAATTTCGCTCTCACCGTGTGATTTGTTCGTGGCCCGGGCGTCTCGCCCGAAGGAACCTTCGCAACTCCGGGCGAGACGCCCGGGCCACCGTTAGGAAACTCCCAACTACACTTCCGGTGTGTTCCGTGGCCGCTTTGGGTGTGAAGATAATTGCGATAGAAACGAGGATTGGTTCGCCATCTCGATCTGAGCTGGAAGCAGCGGCCACTTCACACACCCTACGACTGGTTGCCAGCGCTATCCCTCGCTTACGCCACGGGTTGTGATTTTCGGGCCTCG
>CAYMXM010000404.1:0-5238 GCA_964394065.1 uncultured Pirellula sp.
CTCCAGCTAAAGCTGGCGCCAGTGGTCCCCCCTGGGCTACCCCCAACGCAAATTGAGCCGTCATCTCACCGGGGATTGTGATGACATATGCCGCCGCTGCTGCTGCTTTGTCCACCGGGGAGGTCGCTTCGGCGAACGTCCTGGATATGTCGCGCCTCGCTTCCGTCGCAGAAAAACTGATTGCTCCTGGAAGGGTGTCGAATAATGCCACCGGACCAACAAGGATTCCGTAACCAATGGAACGTAAGGCATTACCGTTCTTTTGGTGCTGCCTGGATTGTTGATCCAAGTACGCTGAGTAGGGGCCATATTGCTGCAACCCCGACGGATCGATGAAGAGATCGACGCGATTCCCGACATACCGATAGAGATTCGCATCCCCTGCGCTGAACCCGATTGGATCTTGGCTGATAAACCGTCCCAACGCGGGATCGTAGTAGCGGGCTCGGTAGTAATAGAGTCCGGTCTCGGTGTCGTATTCACGACCGGTGTAAGTAAAGCGATCCCCTGCCAATGCATCGGTCTGCGAAAGGATGTTTCCAAAGGCATCGTAGACGATCGTATTGATCAAATCCCCGTCGGAATCGACCAAGTCCCGCACCGTACCTAAGTGGTCGGTCAAATACCAAGCCGTCCCCTCCCCTGGTTGATACCGGGCGATCAACTGGTCGATTCGATCTCCGTAAAGATAACGTGCAAGAACCACCCCTAGCGCATCGTAATCGGCCCAAACATGTTCTCCATTGTAGAGGGTGTGGATCGTCTCGGAGCCTCCAGGGCCACTCCCATCGGAGAGGACTTGGTTGTTCGGTCCCGTTACCCAGCCACTATGGGTCCGGTTCCCGTTTGCACCACGGGAATAGTTAACCGTATTGTCAAAGATCGATTGCGATATGCAATGTCATTCTAGCTTCTGGCGCGTGGCGTGAAAACAGACGACCAGCGTTACTGATTCAGGCCGCGGAAAATCCGTCGCTCTAAACGGCCCAAACCAACATCCCGAAATCGTAAAGGTTCGGGTTCTTTAACTCGGAAAAGATAGGGTTCTGTGACATCGGCCTCTAAACAACTTTGATTCTGATTTTCGTCCCGTCTGGCAGGTGAGCAATTTGTTGAGCGAGGGAACCTCGGAATCGCATAGCGTCAAGGATGCTACCAGCGTATAAATTATCGACTTCGTACTTTCCACCTACCACAAATGGCATCTTTGGTATCAACCGTTCGCCTTCTTGCAGAGGCCGGTTCTTCACCTGCCATTCATGGGCCAGACCGTAGCCAGTGAATCCTCTCCAATCTTCCAGGATTTTTTCAGACCATCCTTCTATACTATCCGCCATCGGTTCAAGCTCCCCTGTTTCGGAATGAAATAAATAAACTCCCTTTCTGTCAATCCCGAACTGATTTCCGAATGCATCCTGCGCAAAGAAGCACAAATTACCCGAAATAAGGAAACCATACTCAGTTTTCCATGTTGCACAATCATTCCAACGCTCCAACGTCATGACATCTTGCGAGTCACCGATCGGAAAAACGTGTAGGGAACTTTCAAACGCGAAGAAGCCGTTTTTGAATTGCAGCAGTTCTCTAAGCTTCTCGTCGATGCCGATGACTTCCTGTGGCCATTTATTCGAATTTTCTACATTTTCGATCAAGGGATCAGAGGATATAGCTAACAACTGCCTTAGAGCCTCATTCACGGTTTGCCTCCCGGGAGATTGACTGGTTTAATAATAACAGGAGTTCCATCGGCTACGCAAGTCGTCCTAGCTTCTGGCGCAGCATGAAAACACACGACCAGAGCTACTGGTTCAGCGGTCGGAATCTCCGCTTCCTTGAACAGACCTAATCCTTTCGAAATCGTAGAGGCTCAAGTTCACATGTGTTAAACGGCAGATTCTCTATTGAGGTTGAAAATATCAATTTGGTGTTTCTCGAATTCATCTTCTAAGGCATCGTCTCCACGTTCTCCTAGAAACTTTAGTTCGGCATCGGAAATTGGAACGACCAACAACCAGCTTACCTTTTTCGTTGCAAAAGTCAGTGTCTTTAGGCTATCCTCCCACAGGAAAGGAGCATGAAAATACAGATGGGGAACAGTCGTAGTGGGGTAATACTCTCCAACGTATCCGGGCATCGCGGCTCCTGGATAATAGAGTCTTCGGTTGCGCATAATATTGAAGGCAGCTGAAGATATAATATTTGGAAAAAACTCGGATGCTGTCGCACAAGCCCCTACGATCTCGAGCCGTGCGGGGAATTCGGTGCCATCTCTTTTGAACATGGGATAGTCAGATAACCCAATGGTCGAATACGAGGTGATTCCGTCCCAAGGGGCGTCGACACATATGAGTAGAGGTACGCTCAACTTCACTGTGTCGTGATGGTATATCCTTACGTCAGGAATCCCTCCCAACGCTTTCTCGGCATATTTAGCAATAGTCTTGTTCTCTTCCGAAACGTTCATACCCTATCTCCTGGCCTAATAACCTAAATAATGCCCAGGGCCACTCTCACCACCGTGCCCACGATTGGAGGAAGGAAGCTCGGGCTGATAATGACTTGTAGTATTATGCTCGTCCAGAAACTCCTTGCGGCTAACTCCGCGATCTTCAGCACTTTTCTTGTGTTTGTGAAATTCATAGCCAGGCTTGTGCCCCATATCCCAAGGTTCATCGGGGCTCATTTCATTGCCAGTGAGAGGATCACGCACTATCCCATCAGAATCTTTTGCGCTCTCCCAAGTTTCTTCTCGAACTCCTTTTCTGTACCCAGAAGGACGCTTGTAAGGGTCGGGGGTGGTGTTTGATGAACGGCTGGCAGCGTCATTGCCCGAGGGCTTCGTAGGCGTCGCTGGTGGATCAGGCTTATTGACACCTCCTTTCCCACTCTTCGTTCCTAGCTCATTACTCGGTTTGCCCCCTTTGCCTTTGCCGGGTAGGCCGAGACCAGAAAGCGCATTGAAGCCCTGTTGGAGCGCTCCTGTGATATTCCCATCGGCTAGTTTACGAATCGCTTTCGCGGCGCTTTCTGCTGCATCACTAAAACCATCAAGACGATCAAGGAAATCCTTGGCCGCATCAATCAGCTTCCCAATTCCTGACTTGGCTGGGCCTGCTGCCGCTTTTGCTCCACCAACGGCAGCGCCAGCTGCCGCCCCAGCCGCTGCGCCTCGTCCTGTCGCACCTGCTGCCGCTTTCGCCCCCTGAGCCGCCGCCTTCGCCGTCTTGACCGCACCGACCGCACCTCCGGCACCGATCGCTGCCGAGTGAACCGTACCTACCACCTCCCCGGTGCGATAGGCGCTTCCGTCGTAGTCTATCCCTCCATCAATCCCAAACGCGGACCGTACCGCACTGGTCGCTCCAAAGGACAAGGCATCTGCCCAACCCGAAGAAAAGTTCGCGGATGCGTCAAGCCAGTCCAACCCCGACGGATCGATGAAGACATCGACGCGATTCCCGACATACCGATAGAGATTCGCATCCCCTGCGCTGAACCCGATTGGATCTTGGCTGATAAACCGTCCCAACGCGGGATCGTAGTAGCGGGCTCGGTAGTAATAGAGTCCGGTCTCGGTGTCGTATTCACGACCGGTGTAAGTAAAGCGATCCCCTGCCAATGCATCGGTCTGCGAAAGGATGTTTCCAAAGGCATCGTAGACGATCGTATTGATCAAATCCCCGTCGGAATCGACCAAGTCCCGCACCGTACCTAAGTGGTCGGTCAAATACCAAGCCGTCCCCTCCCCTGGTTGATACCGGGCGATCAACTGGTCGATTCGATCTCCGTAAAGATAACGTGCAAGAACCACCCCTAGCGCATCGTAATCGGCCCAAACATGTTCTCCATTGTAGAGGGTGTGGATCGTCTCGGAGCCTCCAGGGCCACTCCCATCGGAGAGGACTTGGTTGTTCGGTCCCGTTACCCAGCCACTATGGGTCCGGTTCCCGTTTGCACCACGGGAATAGTTAACCGTATTGTCAAAGATCGATTGCGGTAAGCAATGTCATTCTAGCTTCTGGCGAGTGGCGTGAAAACAGGCGACCAGTTTTACTGATTCAGACTGCGGAAACTCCGTTTCCCTAAACAGCCCAAACTAACATCCCGGAATCGTAAAGGTTCGGGTTCTTTAACTCGGAAAAGATAGGTTTTTGTGACACTATTTAAGTCTTAGTTCCCACGCATCACAATTTCCTCCTAGCGTTCCAACCAATTCATTTATCTTTGCTTGGTGCCAAACTACATTCTCATAGGTCGGTAACATTTGAGAAGTCGCGTATACAGTCCAAGAAGGACCAAACTCCGGACCATCTCCTTCTTTGTAGTCTGGTTCCCCTTGGTCATAGTACAATTCGGTTCGGTATGCACCATTCAAAAGCGTCCTAACCACTTCGTTACCGACATCTTCGTTCGGAACACTGATTGCAAATTCGATCAAGGTTGGGACTGTCATGTCCATACCTGATGAGGCAATCATTTCAAGCGCCTGTCCGTCTGCGTCGTTGGGATAGTTCATGGATTGGTCCTAGAAAGGGGTGCCGGGAGAATTTCGTTGATTATAGTTCCCTGGACTGCCAGGGCCACCTAGCTCGTTCAGGAATGTGGCCTCAATGTCGAAGGCATCCACATCGTTATCGGCAGGGAAATGGTCAATATTTTTCACTGGATCATTGTTCTCCCGAGAGTGCTTTCGCGCGGACCGTCGGGACCTATCCGTCCCACCTTTCCCTGCATACCCCTTCCCACTTTCAAACTCGACTTTGTAGCCGCCGTTGTCAGCAGGTTCCAGCTCAACATGACGAGTTGAGCCAACCTCTACCTCCTTTGCACCATCACCTCCCGCTTTTGCCCCGGGGTTTTTCGTAGGCTTAGGTCCCTTTGGACCTTTCCCAGGGGTTATCCAAGAGGTAACGAGGTCAACACCTGCCTCCATGGCGGTGGAAAGGCCACCGGAGGTGTTTCCCTCTTGCAGCTTCCTAATGGCCTTGGCAATCTGGCTTGCAAAGTCTGCTATCGCTTGTGCTTTGGCTAAAGCCCCTTGCAACATACTCGTAACCGCAGACACTACCCCAGCCCCCAGAGATCCCGAGCCTCCAGCTAAAGCTGGCGCCAGTGGTCCCCCCTGGGCTACCCCCAACGCAAATTGTGGACCGGATCAAAGGGGTCAGGCCTCTTTGATCCGGTTCCTTTTCGGGGAGACGAACCCTTTGGCGTCCTCGTGGTCGTATGGTTGACTCC
>CAYMXM010000405.1:0-5224 GCA_964394065.1 uncultured Pirellula sp.
CAAAAGGAATGCTCCGTAAGAGGTCCGGTTTTCAATCGCGTAGCGATGGCAGCCCCTAGCCGTGGGCGTAAGCCCACGGACTCCGAGCAAAAGAGCTTCTTGAGCCGCGAATGCGGCGGCAGCACCCTCGAATTGGTTCGATGCTGCCGCCGCATTCGCGGCTCAAAACCATGTGGACCGGGCAACCGCGGGCTCACGTCCGCGGCTAGGGGCTGCCATCGCTACGCGATTCCAAACCAAGATCATCGCTACGCGATTCAAAGATCTGAAACCTACTTTAACAGCCTTGCGCCAACCCACCCCCTCGTCCCAAAGCGGGGCGAGAAGGGAAGAGTTATAAACAGCGTGCTTGCAAGCGCTACAAACACCAGAATTATAACGGAAGATTTCTTAAGTGCGGAGGGACACTCCACTCTTCCAGGTCTCTCCGAGCAGCCTCAATGTCTTCTCCGCTCTTTTGAATGCGTTCCAAAAGCCTATAGTATTGCGAAACAACAGCGGGAGGAAGTTCCGCGTTATCGCGCTCTTTCATGAGAAGAATGTGAATCAGCCGTTGCTTTCCATTCCCCATAGGCACATCAGGGGTTGCGCCAGAGTCAAGAAACATTTCAGCAAGTTCGTAATTACTAGCTCTACAAGCCTTACCAACTGGAGTCAACCCAGCCGATATTGCATTAACATCCGCTCCCTTCTCCAAAGCGAGACGACACCGAGATATCACATCCTCTGGATTCGCATCAATGATTACGTGAATCAAAGGCTTGTCTCGTCTACCCAGGATGTTTGGATCTCCACCGCCATTAATTACCGATTCAAAGTACCACCGGTACGCCGACGACGCTGCAAGAGATGTTACAGACTCGCCGCTCGCAAACGTGCCAGGGACACCAAGATCGGAAGTTATTCGTACATTGGGGTCTGCCCCATTTTGGAGAAGCAAGTCGAAACGTTCTCGCTTCGCATCGGGAAACGCCCACAAGAGTGGGGTGATATTTCCTTTTCCTAACTGATTAACATTCGTGCCGTTTGCAATACAATCCTTTATTGCGTCAAGATCGTTCCGTTGGATCGCAAGACACAATTCAACCACCTCGGAATCATTGAAAAAGTCGCTTGGATTCCAACCCACTTTATCATGAAAGCTTGTTGCGCCAGAAGCAAGTACTGGGGCAGCTGAAGGACGGTTGCAACTCGTACAAACGCACAAAACACTAGCAATAACGTGCCATATCGCTAGCGTCGCATAAACGTGATTAGGCGTACCCATAAATATCCCACCCCGCGGATTTATTAACCATCAACCCGTAGAAAACAGCATCCATCTTGTGACATTCTACCATGTCATCTACAAGCGGCCCGAGTGTAACAAGGAAAGCAAGCCAATCACCTGTAGGCAGCAACTCAGCCCCCAGCGTCCAAATAAGAAGCCGAACATTCGGCTCCAACGGTCCCGTTAAGAGGACCCTATTCCCGATAGCCGAAGGAAGAGGTGTACGATCTTGAACAAAACTAAGTAAGTCACAATCTACGTAATAGGCGTCGATTAAACTCGCTGACAGAAAACGATAGCGTTCTAATTCATGGGGAATTGGTGCCCGTGGATTTCCGAAGAAGTCGAAATACAAAGTCTCCTCCGTCAATCCCGCAGCATTGAAGGTGTCTGCATGATATCCACTCCCAATTGATGCAATACTTGCTAGGCCCCCTCCAAGCGAATGCCCTGTAATCAACGTCCTCTCAGCGAGATTCCCATTAGTGGGAAGATACCTTCCAATTTCCAGCGCTGTAGCGTATTGGTCAGTAAACTTTCCTAGACCCTGCTGAATATCGACCATGATATCGTGTGCGTCGTCAGTTCCCGCAAAAGCAAGGATATACTTGCCAGATAGGTAATCCAAATACAATCCGGATTTGAAGCCTGGTACTGACTCTGGTGTTCCAATTAACTTGCGTATATCGTCTGGAATTTCCAGCCTCACCAACTCCTCCCCTTCCAGCAACCGCAATCCATATCTCTTATCCTCCATTTGTCCGTAGACGAGGGAGGAGGCGAAGGAGTTGCGGAGTTCTTCTCGGGTTTGTAGGTGGGGATAGAATGTGTTTTGGATTACGCACATGTAACGAATGGTGTCGGTTCCGAGGAGCACGCCGTCCCAAGAGATATTCGCTTGGATTTTTTGGGTCGGCTTCCCAGAATCATCGATCCCTTTCTTCGTCGAATGGTCTTCATGAGCGATGAGGGTTTCGAGGAAGAGGCGGATGCGACCGGTCGCGGAATCGTAGTTCAACTGGTTCAGCGTGTAGCGGGTGTTGGGCTGAAGCACACTCCCCCCCAACTTGACCAACTCGTCCTTCCGCATCCAATCATACTTGGAGTGAGTCCAAAGCTTGACGACCCCCGATTTTCCAGTTACCTCGTAGTTTAGTCTGATCTCGAAGTCCTTGTTCATCATCCAGAGATCAAGCCCAGGTGTGATATAGAGTTCGATCGGGGTGTAGTCATTGGCGTCTTGATAGACCAACTTGCCAATCGCGTACTCGCTATCCTCCAAGTACTCCTCCCATGCGCTTCGCTCAGGCGGAGAAAGACCATCGTCGTTGTTGCTGTCGATTTCGAGATCCGCATCGATGACGTGAATCAGGACAGAATCACTGAGGTCATAGGAAGCAATACCCTGAAAGTGGAACTCGGCTTGGACCGCCGACGAGCCTTGTGAGACTCCTTCCGCCCAGAAATAGATTTCACGATCCGATCCTGAGAGTGGATAGGCCTCCCCTGGAACGATGTACTCCAATCCATTGGGACCTGGCGTCTTGTTGGGCGTCCACCAAAGCCTTACGATCCGCGAGTCGAAACGAAGAACGTAAGACCCGTCCCCTTTCAATTCAGGAGGAGCATAGACTGCGATCGATAGCATCGTCAGATCGTCGTCATGCTGACCACCGTTCTCTGCGATCGTGTCCGCGTAATCAGGCTTGGAAGTCCGGTTGTCATCATCATCGTTGAGGGGGAGCAAGACGCCAGTAGTCGACTCGTCATTCTCTCCGAAGTGATCGCCACTCCGATGATGGATCCTGAGATCAAAGCTCCCTAGGTAAACCGTCGCAGTATCGACATCCCCCAACTGTGTGGTGATGCTGTAGGTGAACTGATCCTCACCATACGCACCTGGGTACGGCGTATAGTTCACCTTGTTTTCCCGAAGCTCTGCATTCCCATGCGTGGGACTCTGCTCGATCGCAAAGACAGGTGGCGCCGTGAAACAAAGCAATCCATCTCCATCGACCGTTTGCGAACTTTGTCTCCCGTCGAAGGAGGGTAGCACCATCTGGAAACCACCCGACTCCGAGATGATCATTCCAGTCGCATCGCCATACTTACCGACAGCCGGAGATTTGTCGTTGATAACACCGCCGATGAAATAGAGGTTGTTTAACTTAGTCTCCCCATAGGTATTGTTGATGGATACCCACCCACCGGTCCAAATCGCCCAACGCATGTTGGTGGTCGACTCTCCACCGTTCACCGAATAGGGATAGTCCCCGAGATCCTCCGAAAAATGGAATCCACCGAACGTGACTGTGGAAACAGCCTCGGTCTCCAAAGTTCTGAAGGTACTCGTACCCTCGAGTTTCTCGAACCAGTAGGCCCATTCCCCATTCTTCCCATTCAGGATTGGGAATGTTTCAAAAGAGTTGTCATAGGCTCGGATTTCGGTCGTGTGGAGAAAATTCTCGCTGGTATGGATGGTGTCGTTGTTCCGAATGGGAATCTCCAACGAAAGAGCATAGCGAGTCCAAACGCCATCCTCGACCGCGTCCAACGCCAAACCATCGTCCAGGTCTGCACTGATTGGACTCCCCCAAGGCTCGTTGTAGACATTGTTGTACCCTCTGCGATTTCCTTCCTCATCCTCAGCACCTCCACCACCTCCTCCATTCTCTTTGCTCTCTTCCACTTCCTCGGTGTCGCTCTCTTCCGCTCCGAACGCGATCGCTTCTTCATCCTGACTCCATCCCCCTTCCTCGACGCCATTTGGGTGAGATCCGTTCGTCCATGGGGAAGGAGCGGAGTCATACGAACCGTCATCGCCCAAGCCTGGGTACGAGGGAGGAGGGTAATTGGAAGTGTCTATCCAATCCACGAACCCAGGTTCCTCCCCCCACGGATCTTCGAAGCCTGGATCACCGGAATACGGTTCATTGAAATACGGGTCGGTAGGATACGGATCGTCGAAATACGGATCGTTGGTGTAGGAGGGCTGGTTGTTGTTAGAGTCCGGTTCTCCATTGAAGTAGTCGACCGGATCTTCGGGAGGCTGGTAAGGATCTACCGAATACGGGTCGCTGTAGTCAGGATCTTCGTAACTTGGTTCGCCATAGTATTCTGGCCAGTCATCGTCGAGTTCGCCGTAATAGGGATCCCCATTGTTCCAATAATCACCGTATTCAGAATCGCTCGGCTCTTCGGCATACGCATAATCGCCATACGTATAATCGAGAGGAAAAACTGGGGAGGAAGAATAGGGATAGAAAGGATCGATCTCTTGGATCGCCGCAATCAAATCTTCCCAATCATGATGATTACGCGCGCCATCTCCGTTGATATCGGGACAGCGGTTGTAATCAAATACCTTCCCACCACCTCCAAACCCGAGGGCTGTGTAGGCGGCGGCATCGCGACCATCGATCGTGCCGTTGTCATCGACGTCATAGTCATAGTTATTGAACCAATTCTCGGGAGAGGCTGGATCGGCATTAAGCTGAATCCTCGGCTCCAACTTTTCAAACGTCGGACGAGCTCGACGTCGAGGTTTTCTCACAGAGGTGAGAATGAATTTTTGGCGTAACCAACGTAACCAAACAGACAGAGTGCTATGTAGTAATAGCATGGCGTTTCTCGCTATATGAAAGGTCTAGTACGGGCATGTACCAATCACAACACAACCTGAAGCTATCGCTTGCTGCGCGAAGATGCAATCATTGCAAGAAGGAAATGTGAAAAATAAAGAAAGTTTTTTAGATATAGGGGATATGGCTCGGGCGTCCACGAGAGCCTTCGCAACTCCGGGCGAGATGCCCGGGCCACGGTGGGGAAGTGCCTATTTCCTCTGGGAAATTGAACGTTTCTTGTCCGACCGGGGCTTGTCCCCGTCGGACTCCGCTTTGGTGGACTAGCTCGCGCCGTGCTTTAGAGTTCTGCTCCCCTCGCCCCGCTTCGGGG
>CAYMXM010000406.1:0-5210 GCA_964394065.1 uncultured Pirellula sp.
CGTCAGCTCGATCTGAGCTGGAAGCAGCGGCCACTTCACACACCCTACGACTACGGCCCCCCCCCGAAACACGGAAGTTATTTCGGGACAGTTCCTTACTTCTCATACCCGAGTTCTTTTAACACCGTCAGCAGTTCGTCGGTGGTGATGTACCTGCGACGGTACTCCATTTTGTAGCGATCGATCGCTTGGGCGAGTTCTTGTCCGGCTGGGGAGAGGTTTTGGTACGAGTTCCCGAACTGACGACGTTCCCCCCCAGCTTTATCCTGGCTGTTCGAGGAAGAGCTCGCGCGGCGGTCTGGAAACGGACTTCCTTTGGGTAGATCCGGAGGTGTGAATTCGGTGCTCGATACGAAGTTCGTTGGCTGGGAAGATGACATCGAATGTGTTAACCTCTGTATTACGGGCGGGTGAGACCTACAAGCCAATGCAAAGGTAGAATACGAATTTGCATCAGACCGTTTTTTTCCAGCCATGTTCTACCGATTTTGCTACCCTTCGTTACGGTTCTACCATCTATCGCATCGATAACGATTACAACGATTCCTCTCTATGCCTTTGCTCTGGTCCATCCCTTCCGAATATGCTGCCGGTATCTTCCTCGGAACCGTTTTCCTGTTGAGCTTGGGGATGGGGGCGAGATCCCTATTCCGGAGCGGACGCTATTCCCTCGTCGAACGGCTCCTTTACTTTCCGGTCTATTGCTTGGCGAGGATTCTCTGGCGGGTGGAGATCCATTGGGATCCGAGGTGGGATTCCGCCCTTGACGAGGGGGCCTCTGGATTCGGCCGGATGTTGCGAGATCGGGTGAACGGAGGGGCGGTTCTGATCGCGAATCATCGCGCATCGGTCGATCCATTCTTCGTCCAGCTAGCTGCGGGAACTCGGGTTCATTGGATGGTGGCTGGAGAGTATTTCAAACACCCACTCTTCGGTGGTCTCCTGCGCGCTTACCAGGCGATTCCGACGAGGCGAGGAGGAGCGGACAACGGAGCGACCAAACAAGCGATTCGTTTAGCGAGGAGCGGTCGTTTTGTCGGCATGTTTCCCGAGGGAAGAATCAACCGATCCGTTGCCCCATTGCTCAGCATCCGCCCAGGGGCAGCGCTCGTCGCTTCGAAGAGCAATACTCCGATCATTCCAATCTGGATCGACGGCGCCCCGGTCGGCCCTGAGGTCTACAGCGCCCTGTTCATGTCAGCGCGAGTTCGAGTCTATATCGGATTTCCACTCGTTGCTCCGCAACGGCTTGAAGGGGAGAGCAGCTCGGAGAAAGGGCTGTATCTGGAGTGGATTTCCCAAGCGATGGAAGAATCCTTGCGGCTCGGTCGATGCGAGGGTGGGTGTGTGGAATTGGCTGGGGCGCAGTGGGTCCATTAGAGGAGCTGTTTCACGGATCTTGGGAATCGGAGGAAGGTTCGTTTTAAAATTCAACGCAGGGGGGCAGAGGCGCAGGGACGCAGAGGAAGTGGACGAAGAAAAAACCAGGGATGAACCACGAATCAAACGAATCCTACTAAATAAGGCTTGGAGGGGTAAGGCTTGAGGAAGAAGAGGGCTTCGCCCTAAAGAACTGTCCCGAAATTATTTCCGTGTTTCTGAATTGGCTATCGGGTGGAAGAAACCACGAATCGACGGGGCACGAACAAAAAAATGCTTCACGGCGCGGCCCTACAGGAGGCGTGGAGCAGACGGGATGTCTAGTTGGCATTTGCGAGGTAAACTTGGTTTTTGTTTCTAGCGCTTCAACCCCTCACCTCCAGCCCCTCTCCCCGAAGCGGGGCGAGGGGAGCGGAGATCTGAAACGCGATGGCTCTTTGTCAAACTTCAAACTTCAAACTTCACCCATGTCCTCCAGAATCGATTACCGGGCTCTATCTTCTTTTCCACGTACAAGGCTTCGGAGGAATCGGTACTCTCCTTGGCTTAGGTCGATGGTGGAGGAAACGAGTTTTGGACCTAGCAATTTGATCTGGCCGATTTTTGTTACCGAGGGGAAAGGGAGGCGAGAAGCGGTTCCTTCGATGCCGGGAGTGGAGCGGATGTCGATCGATGTCGCGGTGGAAGCCGCCGCCGAAGGGGCTGATTTGGGGCTCGGAGCGATCGCTATCTTTCCCGTTACTCCGCAAGAATTGAAGTCGGCCGATGGGAAGGAAGCTCTCCATCAAGACAACTTGATGTGCCGCGCGACGCGCGAAATCGCCGCGCGTACGCAAAACCGGATCGGCATCGTTTGCGATGTCGCTCTCGACCCGTACACGTCGCACGGACAAGATGGCCTCGTCGTGGATGGATATGTCGTCAACGACGAAACGGTGGAGATCCTTTGCCAACAAGCGGTCAACCAAGCCCAAGCAGGAGCGACAATCATCGCTCCCTCCGACATGATGGATGGACGCGTTGGTGCGATTCGGGATGCCTTGGACCAAGCGGGATTCACCCACGTTGGCATCATGGCTTATACGGCAAAATACGCTTCTGCGTTTTATGGTCCCTTTCGAGATGCCGTCGGGTCGGGTGCAAATCTTGCTTCTGGGGATAAGAAGACCTATCAGATGAATCCCGCGAACAGTGATGAAGCGCTTCGAGAAGCGGCGATCGACCTCGAAGAGGGGGCCGACATCTTGATGGTCAAGCCCGGGATGCCCTACCTAGATATCGTAAGAAGGTTGCACGACCAGTTCCCCGTCCCGATCGCGGTCTATCAAGTCTCCGGGGAATACGCGATGTTGAAATTCGCTGCGCAGGCTGGGGCGTTGGATGAGAAGAAGGTTGTGCTGGAAAGCTTGCTCGCGTTTCGAAGAGCCGGGGCATCGGCAATCTTGAGCTACTTCGCGATGGATGTTGCGAGGTGGATGAAGGCGTCGTCGTAGGGCGGGATGCCCGGGGCACGGTTAGGGGAGAATTGCGATTGCTGCTTCCCCTCCCGCTACCGATAGGAGGCCGATGACTTGATTGCTCTCGGCATCGAGGACTGGCAAGCCATCCATTTCGACGGGTAAGACAACACTCTTGTCGATCTTCCAGCGTTTGCCATCGGCTTGAAGTCGCGATCCATCGATGCGGATCGATGACTGGGCTCGCTCTTGAACGATGACAACGCCGCGAACTTCATTCGGATCGATAGCTACCTTCCCTGGACTCATCGACCAAATACGAACGGTATCGGGTATGGTGACGGGAAGCTGGATTCGAATGACGCTCTCTGCATCTTCCTCGGAAACAGAATCTGGGATTTGGAATTCGTCAGGTGGGACGGCTAGTCCTGCCAACTCAATCGAAGCGGATCCCTCCAGAGCTCGGTCACCGACGATGACTTGATCTCGTAAACAAATCACTTCCGATTCGCTGACGGGTAAGCACCAACCAACGCGTTGCATGTCGGTACGGAATCCGAACCGTCTCTCTTGCCATCGCAACGCAATGCGCAATGGTTGCGGTATCCCGGTCGATCGTTCGCTCCAACCGGTTCCATATCCCATCGATGGAGACCACTTTAGCCAGTCCTCTTCGGGGTGATCGTACAGTATGAAGTTGTGACCGGTTCGAACGGGTTCCCCCGAGTTGTCAGGAGTTCCCATCTCAACGCTTCCCGACATCAGTTGTGGAAGCGTGTCGGCATCGAGTTGAATTCCCGTGAATCCGACGTTGAGTCTCCAGCCGCTATGGTTCCAGAACTTGGTGTTGCTCCGAACCAGTTCTCGATAGTCGGGATCGATCGCGCATCGTGCTCGCACGCTTCGCGCGTCACTGGCAAGCCCTATCTCGACAATGCATCCAACTCGATACCCTCGATAGAGAATCGGAGCGCTCGGGGATAGTCCATGACGATGCGAGCTTTCGAGTATCACCTCTAGGGAGCCTGGTATGGGGGCAACGACTGGAGGGTCATGCAATCCGATGAAGTGGTTGGCGTGCGCACCCTCCATAGGGCCTGGTTCGACCGCGATATACTTTGCACCGACAATGGTCTCCAATCCTCCGATCGCATCGAGAGAGATCTGCGGCCGCACGACCCAAAATCGAGAGCCTTCTCGGGCGAGTGGACTCGCGAAGGGAGCGAGTCTTACGGTCGCGAGGACTTTCGATAGATCCTCCGTGAATGCAACCCGTTCGACTTGCCCGACGATGATCCCCTTGTGTTTCAAGAGATCGTCCGGTTTGATCCCATGTCCGTCGAGGAACTCGATCGTTATTCGCTGGCCGGAGCCTTCTTGAGAGTAATAGAACAAACCCAAGGTGACGATTCCACAGATCACCGGGATCAACCACCATAGGTTTCGACGAAACTGACGACGTGGAGCGATGGTAGCGCAAGGAATAGAGGAGGGAGGTATTTCAGAACCATCACTCATGAGTTGTCCCAAATGGCATGCGGATCGAACAGGAGAGCCGCGATCATACTCATGGCGACACACGCGGCGAAGGCGAAAATAGCAGGTCCGAATTGAAACTCGACCAGTTCACTCAGCTTGATCCACATCACCATGATTGCGAGGAGAAGGACGTCAAGCATACTCCACTTTCCCACATGCTCCATGATCCGATAGGTGATCGCCCGATGACGATTTTTAAGTTGGCAGAGCCACGTCAACTCGAGCAACCCAAGGAGCTTTAATACGGGAAAGACTACGGAGAATAAAAGAACTACCATGCCGATCAACCATTCTCCACTCGTGAACAACTCCCGAATCCCTCCGAGCAAACTGCTCCGATGGACGTGACCGAATTTCTCCATCTGTACAATCGGCAGCATCGTGGCAGCGGGAAAGAGGAGCAATGAGCCAAGCGCAAACGCTGCGACGCGAGTCCGCATCAACTCCGCGTCCACCGGATCGGCAATCGGTGACTGGCACCGACAACAGACCGTCCGTTCACGAGCTTGAACGTGAGGCGTTGTTTGGACCAAGCCACAACAGTGACATGCTTTGAGGTTCATGGTGAGTATTTTAGCGATGAATTGAAGAGAAGGTGAGAGGGAACTCGCGCACCGCTTTGGCGTCCTAGCATGCATCGCGCTTTTTGCTATATGCTCCCCTCGCCCCGCTTCGGGGAGAGGGGCCGGGGGTGAGGGGTAGAAGTGCGAGAAACAATGACCGAGTTCCTCCCCATTCCAATGAACACACCGTTGCGGGCGTCGCAGGGGCGCAGGGAAAAAAAGCTGTGCTGAGCGAATTGACATTGAGCAAGTTTGTGCCGGAGCGTCGCAT
>CAYMXM010000407.1:0-5201 GCA_964394065.1 uncultured Pirellula sp.
AGGTGTCGATCTCGACTCCCAGATGCTTCAGTCGGCCAAAGCCGGTGACGATGTAAAGGGAGAGATACTCGTTGTCCGGTCCCCCTGCAAACCAAGGCCACATACCGTTCGCATTCTGCATCTCGGAGAGTCGTTGCAAAGCTCGTGCGGTCTCCGAATGCAATCGAGCTTCGTCGAAGAGCAAACCTACGTTGCGGCGTGCTTCCGTTTCTTTTTGAGCATCGCGCAACCAAGGCGTCTCTTCGATCATTACCATCTTGAGGTCTTGATTCTTCTCCAGCGGAGAAACGAGCGCGTCGGGTTGGAGATTCTTCCAAACATCCAACACGCGACGAATCTTCGGATCGCTCTTGGCGATGTGCTGGGCTAGCGAGTTGGCGTAGAGACGGTTGAAGGTCTGTTCGCTGCACTCGTGGGGATACTCCATCAGGTAGGGAAGGGCGAGAACCGCATACCAGGAGGGTTGCGATACCATCTGCACCGTGAAGGATTGGTTCTTCAACGTGTCGGAGCTACCCGATTCGAGGAGCTTCTTGAAATCAAACTCCTTCGTCGACTTCCCGCGAATCGGGAGAGGAAGGGATTCGGTGACCAAGATGCGGTTGGAAAGAATGGGAAGCATTCCTTCCTCTCCATCCGATACCTTCTCCGTTCCACCGATGGCGCGATAGATGATCGGATAGGTTGCGTCTGGGACTTGGAGTTTCCATGTAAAGCTCTTCGACTCGCCACCCTTGAGTTCCAAAAGTTGTTCGATGTTCGTGTTGCCAAACTCAGTATCAACCGGCTGATCGGTCAGAGCGCTTGAGAGCTTCAAGGCGACCTTCCCTCGTTGGGTTTCTTCGCTCGTGTTGGAGACCTTGACACTGAACTCGAGGATATCTCCTTCGCGGAGGAATCTAGGTGGATTCGGTTCGACCATCAAATCCTTTTTGGTGACGACCTCGGCCTCCAAGTAGCCGCTGCGAAGTTCACGATCATGGGCGAACGCCATGATCTTCCAGGAGGTAAGGGCTTCGGGAACGGTGAATTCCAGTTCGAAAGAACCGTCTTTCTCTGCGGTAACGTGCGGAAGGAAGAAGGCGGTTTCTTGGAGGTTCTTTCTTGGAGAAACGTTTCCAAGGTCGATATTGTTTCCCGAACCTGGCGCTCCACCATCGGCAGCGTTGGCCTCACCTTCGGCAAGTTCGTAGGCATCGTCCACTCCTCCCTTAAGTGATAGAGATGAAGATTCCGACTCCATTTTCCTTCCCGCTGCCATTGGAGCTGCTGGCATTGCAAAATCCATTTCCGGTGCTGCACCAAACAACGCCTCCCCTTCTGTAATCATTCCCCTTTGTCGCCGCATCATTTGGGGATAGATCGCGTAGCCGAACCCCGGCGGGAAGCTACGATAGGTGCCGACATGTAGCCCGCCGATACTGGGGAACGAACCTCGGATGACGTGGAGCGATTCTGGGGTGTTTTGAAAACGCCAGTTGGACCAACCGTAGTTACTTCGGAATACAGAAAACTTTTGCATCCAATGGTGAGGATGAAATGCGTCCAGCGAAGCGTCGTACATCGCGGAAACTAACTCAGCAACCGCGTTCTCCGCCTTGGGACCTTTCACGGTGAGCTTGTATTTTTCCTTTACACCTGGTTCGAGCTTCGATACCAAGCGTTCCCACTTAAGAGTCAAATCTTTGTTCGTCCAAGGAACTTCGATCATGCGCCTTTCCATGTAGCAGCGGTTCTCCCGAGCGTACATGATGCGTATCGTCAAGCCACCACGCATCTCTTCGGTGATCCCTTGCTCGATCGTCGTTTGGGTTGATTGTGCATTCGTCCAAAACTTTTGAAGGACCTTTCCACCGGAAACGACTTCGATGTAAGCGCGTCCTCGCTCGTATCCAGTCCCCCATACGGCGCGGAATGTTTCCCCGGGTTCCAATGACAATTTCTCAGCTTGGAAATGGTGGGGGACTCTGATTCCGAGAGCCGTGGCTTTGGGATCGATCACCGTGAGATTGGTGATCGCTTGCACTGGCTTTCCAAATCGATCCTTCGACTCGACGATTGCCCGATAAGCCCCCTTGGGAAGTTCCAAGGAAACTTGGCGTTTCGAATCTTCCTTCCATTCGAAGGAAGCCTCACGGATCAATTCCCCCTGTTCCCAATTCGCGAGATTCGCCATGTCCTTAGGAGGCACGAACCCCGATGGGGTGCTCCCGGCACCTCGAATTCCCGGGCGTGGCATCGGGAAGTAGTTTCGCCCCAGAAGATCTCCACGAGGAACTTCATTTGGTTCGATCAGTCGATAGACCTTCACTACTCCATTGGCGGGGATAGGCTTTCCATCGAGGGAGTTGGTCGAGACGTTGAACACGATAGGAGCTTCGGTGGTGAGCCAATCTCCGGTAGAGATACCAGCTTCCATCGCAACGTAGCCTATCGAAACCGAGTAATCATCCGTGCGGGTTTCCCCGGTGGAATCGGTGACATCTGCGGTGATTTGGTAATGGAATATCGGGTTGGTGTCTTCCTCGACCGAAAGATCTGGCATCGCGGTGAACTTCACCTCGAAATTCCCATCCACGTCGGTCGTGGTCGTTCCGTGTGCGATTTCTTGTGCGCTGCCGGGATTGATCGGCAGACGCCATGGGAAGCAATAGGAGAACCAATATGGCCAACGAACGGACCGGCTGACTCGGAAAGTTACCTTGCCATTCTGGATCGGAACTCCGGTGTAACTTTTTGCTTTACCCCGAACAGCGACCACTTCGTTGAGCTTAGGGGATTCTGCGGGGCTGTCGAGTTCGACGGTGAACTTCGGTCGTTTGTATTCTTCGACTTGAACCACCGTTCCGGTCATCCCTTCGATTTGAATCGACATCGCACCGGTACCACGGTTGCGTGGGATGTCGAAAGTACCGCTGTAACTGCCGAAGTCGTTCGTTCGGAGGGAGCGAGTCGCGATGACATTTCCGTTGGTATCTTGGAAGGTGGCCGATACCGTGTGGTTGGGTACGACTCGGTAATTATTCTCCTTCGTGTCCGCGATGTAGCAAATTCCTTTGAAGTGCACTTGCTGGCCGGGGCGAAGGAGGGAGCGGTCGGTGAAGAGAACGGAGCGGATCTGGTTCTCTTGTGGCGAATTATGATGGCTGCCGAGATAGAACGCATCCTGCACCGCCAAGGACTGGTCCCCATGCTGCGCGAGGAGGAATACTTGCTTCTCCCGAATGTCGAACTTGAATTTCCCATCTTGGTCGGTTTGCGTCGACTGTTCGGTGACCGAATTTCGATTCCGGTTGTCGACGACGAAGGCAGTTACCTTTGCGTTTTGGAGCGGAGTTCCTAGGTCGTTATCGAGGACGAAACCTTCGATGGAATTCGACTGGTCGCTTCCATAATAATAGTTGCCACTCTGGTTCACCACGACAGCGAGATTGCTGACCCAAACACCGACGACGGATACTTGATTGTTGGAGTCAGAAAAGCTCGAGTTGGCGCTCGCTTGCAAGTAGTAGAAACCGGGTGGGAGATCGGTTGGTGCCTCGAAGTCAAAGGATGAGAGGTTGTAGTCGGGAGTGGGTGGAAGATCGACCGTCCATTGGCGGACCGGCGCGGTTCGCGCCAGGAGTGCCTGCTCTTGACGATCAGGCGAGTAGGGTGGGGTTTTCTTAGCCCTGACGTGATCGGACCAGCTATAGCGATGCAATCGGAGGTAGACCTTGTCGAGGTTCTTGTAGGATGCTCGGATCTTCGATGCGGGAGTACTCCAGACGCGTTCCGTCGATAGTTGAATAGTTTTGCTTTCGATTTCGTTGATCAACCGAGCGCAGTTCTTTCCACCGATGCTTTCGGGGTGTGCGTTCTTTCCTTCGGTTGCGATACGTTTCGCTTCGACCCGCTCGTTGTCTTCTACGAGAAGGGAAGCCCAGCGGTAGCGTGCGGTGGAGGAAAGCTCGTGGAGATTGTTGGCGTTGACGAATCGTTTGAGAGCCGCGATGTAGCGTGCTTTTCGTTCTTCTCCAACGCTGTTCGCGTAGGCGAACTGGAGGCGACCGAGGTCTGCGTCCAGGTAAGCGCTCTTATCTTCGTCGGATTGATGGTACTTCAAAACTTTTTGAAAGAGACGAATGCCTTTGAGGCCGATCGAGTTTTCATCGGTGGTTGTCGGCTCCCAAGCGAGAAACTCCTCCGTGGTTCCCAGAGCGGGGGAGTTCGCATCGAATTCGAAATGATCTTGAGGTTTCGCACCACCTTGTTCGCCGGTGGCATAGAAGTTCAAAGCTTCAAAGGCAACGAAATCGTAGAGGGTTGGGCGATAGGTATCGGGGAGAGTCCCTCGGATAAGGAGGTCGTCGTAGTCCGCGATCGGGATCGCTTTTAGTTGCTCCTCCGCTTGAAGAGCGGCGACGTAGTGAGAATCGATCTGATCGAAGAGGCGCTGAAGATCCCAGGTGGTGATATCCTCACCGGGGGGAGCTGCGGTCGCGGTTCGTTGTGCAAACCGCCAGCGGTTTTGTTGGAAATAGTTCCAGTAGTTGTGGCCTTGGAGGACATGCAAGATAGGGCGCATTTCCTCGGGAGCTTTTTCGATTTCTTCACCGAACTTGCGAATCGCTTCTTCGGGGCGACGTCCCTCTATCTGGGTTTCCAGTTGAATTCGACGGGCGATTCCCTTGATTGCTTCGGGATATTTTTTGTTCGCGAGGGCTGTTTCGATGATCGGGGCGAGCTTTTCGATGGCCGTTTTAGGCAATCCTTGATTGATAGCGTCATCCACTTGTTTCCAACTTTCACTGGAGGGGCGGTCGGGGGCTTGATAGGCGATGACTGATCCAAAGCCGATTGCAATGCAAGCGATTGCAGCAATCCAACGAGATTTCCAATTCGTGAACATCACAGAGGTACTCCAACACCGACAAGACGAGTAAATACCGGACCCGGTTGCAATCCTTTTCGATTCGTTTCAAGTTACCAGAAAACGCTTCGCAGGTCAGCCGAGATACACGACGATAGACGGAAGAAGGGGTTGGGGCGTTCCCGAAAATTGATCTCAAGAGGCATCCGCAGATTTCACGTAGAAAGTATCCGCAGATTTCACAGATTTTCGCAGATGAAGGGGGAGGGAAGGACCGCCGCATGGGCGGCAAGATTCGTCCGACCGGGGCTCGTCCCCGTCGGACGCCGCTTTGGCGTCCTAGAACGCG
>CAYMXM010000408.1:0-5171 GCA_964394065.1 uncultured Pirellula sp.
AAGGGCTACGTGCACTCGCAACGCTGTCCCTCGCTTACGCCACGGGTTGTGATGGTAGGACGCTTCGCGTCCTACCCCATAACACCGATGCGTCAGTCCAGGCTTGGGGTGAGCGGCTTAGATATCCACTTCCCCCTCAAACCGACTTTTCTATTGCTAGCATTTAAGCAGGCGTACTGCACAAGATTCAAGTGACAAACCCTGTAACCTAGTTGCAATTCGACATAGCAAGGGATACATTTGCGATTGTAGGAAGAAGTTGTATGCATTTGAGTCCGATGCTTGAGACTCTCTGCGAATCCTCTCTGCCATTTCGTAACGCACGGAGCAATTGTATGGCTGCCCAGAAACTTGAGTTCCATGGTGCTCACTCAGCGCCGCGCGGTCGTCAAACGATCGCATTGATCGATCTAGCGGTCTCTCAAACAACAGACGGGGAAACGATCGCGCGTCTTGATGGCGCACTGCGCCGTCTCGATGGTTTAACTTTGTTGGAGTGGTGTGTGCGGCGTTTGGCCGAATCGACCTTGGTCGACTCCGTGGTGATCACCGGACCACAACACTTCCGAGAACGAATCTCCCAAACGGGCCTTTGCGATGCGCGCTGGGTGCCAAGTGCATTTGCCACTCCGACCCAGCGAGCCTCCGAAATTGCGGAGCGATTCAATGCCCAATGGATCGTCTTTGCAAGTCCGATTTGTCCCTTCACCGATCCAATCCTGTTGGATCGATTGGTCTCGCGCGGATGGTCCCATCCCGACGCTGAGTTTGTTGGATTTGTAACCCCCAATCATCCCTCCTTCTCCTTGCAGTCTCTCGGACTCGTCGGGGAGATGTGCTCCTCAAAAGCTCTCCAGAAATTGAGTGAGCTAAATCTGCAGAAGGAACCTTGTGATGTTCCTGTCGTGATTCGACGTAATATCGAACAGTTCACGACCAAGCTGATCCCACTTCCTGAAGAGCTCTCTCGATGCAACATGCGGTTCAACTTGGAAACGGTTGACGATTGGGATCGTGCAGCGACTCTCCTCGAAGCGACCGGCAGTGACTTCTGCTGGCAACGCCTCGCCAAAGCAGCTAGTCAGTTGAATTAATCACGAGGGGCTGGCCTGACGCATCGGAGGCAAAGGGGTGGACGCGAAGCGTCCCCCCACTTACCACTGATGCGTCCGCCCGGGCTCATTCGCACGAAACTAAATCTTCTTCGCGGGGCGCTTCGGTGGTGGAGGTGCGAGCATCCGCATTTGGTCGTCGTTGGGGAGCATCATATTGTTGTTGTTCCCCCGGTTGTTGTTCCTGTTCGGAGTTAGATCGGTAAAGGACTCCTCCCACTCCCACCCCATCAAGTGGTTCAACTCGTTCGAAGCGAGAAGGGCCCATGGCGTTCCTGGGTGCTGATCGACCACTCCTTGCAAAAGCTCCTTCGCAAGCTTCGCTTCCTTCTCAAGCTTGCTATCCCCACCCATCGATTTGTTCGGGACCAAATTCCAAGTGTTGTTCTTGGGTTCAAGGAAGACCATCCCCCGCTTCGCTTTGGCAAGCATCGCGTTATAAGACTCGGCCCGGACCTTCGCAGCCAGCGCGGTACCATAGGAAAGATCAAAACTAGCGAGCCAGCGCGGTGTCGTTTCTTTGGACCGATGCTTCTCCCCCTCCGCCAATATCACGCAGAGGTTGAACAGTTCGGGTGCGAGCCTAGCAGATTCCTGCTGAGCCCGTGTTAAATCACGTATGAAGGTCGCTTCATCCCGCTTCACGAAAACGAGTCGCGGTCGTTCCAATGTTCCCACGCGAGCCATCTGTGAAGCTTGCACCAAGGCGGCTCGCATGGGGTTTTTCTTCACTCGACTGAGATACTCTGCTTCGGGTAAGTAGTCGGGCCGATAAGCCTCCATGACATCGGGAGCAAAGAAGTAACTGATGCGAGAAGCAAAGGCCTCGACCTCTCCCTCCCGAATTCGCTTCCCGACTTTGCGATTGGGGTGGATAGAAAAATAGATTCCTCCCGTCTCGTAACACATGCGCGACAACGCATAGGGGCCAAACCCTGAATCGATGACCGGCTCCTCGAAGTAGTTGTCTTGGTATCCGAGCGAAACGCGCTCGGGAAGAAAGGTCTCCGGTCCGGAATCGACTTGCCGCCAATCGGGAGTCTGATCGAACTTGGGGTCGGGATCGATGAATCGAATGTAGGTAAACTCCCGTCCAAAAGGGGCAGGAACTCCGAGAACATGCGACTGGATTCCGAATTTGCGGCAGGTAGAAATCGCTTCCTCGGCAGCCGCCGTGTCATCTCCTCGCTCGTCGGTGATCGTAATCAGAACGACGTTTCGCTCCGGTTCGCCGTCCCTCGCAAAGCGCATCCCTTTGTAACGGTTCGCCGCTGTTTTGACCGCCGTGAAGATCATCTCCACCCCCGATTCGTCTATTTCAATTTCGTCGATCGCGGCTCGAATCTCTTCGAGGTTGTCCGTCGGCTTCTTCGTCAGAAACTGGACTCGCTCGCCGAACGAAACGATGCTCGTCAAAAGAGGGGGCGTTCCGTTCCCTCCACTAGGCTCACCCTTCTTCTTCGCTTCTTGAACGATCCCTAGCTCGCGATAGATTCGTTCGAATCGATCGCGAATTTCATCCCGACGCTTCACCATCGAAACAGAACTGTCGAACAACCAAACCACGAGGGTCGGTCGTTGCTCGATCGCTTGCAGGAGTTCGTAGGTAATGCGGTCCACGGCCCCGTCGGTTCCGGTAACACCCACTCCCGCTAAACCTCGTACCGCGTTGGGTGCCTCGGTAATTCCCATCGCCTTTTGGATGTCGATCGAAACATTGAACTCTCCTCTAGAAATAGGAATGTCCAAGGGGATCGAAGGCATCTCGGAGACATCCGCGACGATGCTGGCTGCCGAGAGAGCAATCCCTATCCCTCCCTCCGAGTTCCCGCCGATCGAAGAATTCGGCGACTCGGCATAGGCGATGGCCTCGATGATATCGAGGGGCTCCCTTTCTCCGATTTCGGGAGGATCGGCCTCGATCAATACTTGGAGAACTTCGGGCTGCGTGACGATCGTGAAAGAAGCAAGGGCCAGAATTCCCCCAAGATGAACGACCATGCTGACGAAAAAAGCCTTGGTGTCCGCGTCAAACCATCCTTTTCGGGAGACGGAATCCCCGGCCAGCTCCGTACCGCCACCCTCGAGTCTATCCGATTCGTCCTCAAATCTATCCGACTGGTCAGTGTCGATCGATCTTTTCAACATGTCGCAGTAATCTTCCTGCCTCAGAGTAAATGCCCCGAGCTATCCTCGGAACAACCTCGTCCTGAAATGGGAGTACCTTCCTCTATTCTCGCGAAGGAACCGGGTCGCTTCAACAAGTAGAGGTGGGAATCGTCGGAAGAAATACTCATAAAATCACAACCCGTGGCGTAAGCGAGGGACAGCCCTGGCAACCAACCATCCCATCCAAGGTCGCACAGCACCCCCTTCAAACTTCTTTTTTCCGTGCCTTCCGTGTATTCCGTGGTTCCCCCATCTTAATCCAACTCATACTTCCGCATCTTCTGCCGAAGGGTCGAGCGGTGCATACCGAGCTTGGCCGCCGTGGCTGCTCGGTTGTACTGGCAACGTGAAAACATCTCCTTCAAAAGTGGGGGCTCGACGACGGTCAAAAAATCTTCGTAAACCATTCCAAACTCATTGGGACTTGCCGGCCCAAGGACCTCCCCCTTCTCAAGATACCCATTCAACCATGCCCGAATCGCGATTCCGATCGAGCCGTTTTGAGTATCCTCTTGGCTCTTGTATGACAACTGCCGTGCTTCGATGAACTGGAAAGCCACCTCCAGATCCTTCGCTAGGAGAAATGTGCTCTGGGTCGTCGCGGCAGCTCGCTCGACTCCGTTGCGAAGTTGCCGCACATCCCCAGGCCACGACTGGTTCATCAACCATTCTTCCCCATCGGGGGCAAGCTCGATCCCTTCGGGATGGGCTCTGGCGAGCAAGGCTTTAGCAATCTCGACCGTGTCTTCGCGGCGGGAGTCGAGTGGTGGAAGCTCGATGCGATGAACCTGCAGCCGCTGCTCCAGCCTCGCGTCAAACTCGCTCGCCTGCACCAACTCGGCGAGCTCGCGCGTTGTCGACGCGATGACCCGCCCTTGAAACGGTGCTGAATCGGTGGCATCGAAGGGGAGATAATGTCCTTGTTCTAAAACTCGCAGGAGTTGCAACTGCACACTCTTCGGGAGGTCCGCAATCTCTTCGATAAACAAAGTTCCTTCACCGACCAAACCGAGAAGCCCGGTCTTGAGCGATTCCCCAGACCGATCTCGTTGCGCACTACCGACGAACTCCCGCTCTAGACTGGCAAGAGAGATCGTTGTCGGAGTCACCGAAAGAAAGGGTTTCGACGCTCGTTCACTGTTGCGGTGGATTGCGGAAGCGACCGATTCCAACGGTGCCCCTTCGTCCCCTACGATGAGTATCGGATAATGATTGCGCGCTGCTATCCCGATTTCTTTATAGACTTGTTGGATCAGAGGTGACTTCCCCAACAAGAGGCTCTCGAGAATCGAAAGGGAAAAGTCCGCTTGGTTCGTCCCCCTTCCACGGTGTAGGAGCGCTTTGTCGATCGCTAGCAACGCATCCTTCAAATCAAAAGGTTTCACCAGATATTCGAAGACCTCGGTCTTGGTCGCTCGCAACGCGGTCGCAAGGTCCCCAAAGGCGGTCATCAGAATGACAGGAGTCTCGGGGCGTACCAATCGGACGATTTCTGCAACCGAGAAACCATCCCGCTTCGGAAGCCGAATGTCGGTGATGATGACATCGCAGGGAAGGAAAAGGTCTTTCGCGGCTGCAATCGCATCCTCTGCGTTGGAGTAAACAGTTGTACGAAACCCTTTCGACTCCACCGCTTTGCGCAGCGACCAACAAATCGCTGGCTCATCATCGACAATCCAAACCACCACATCTTTCATCGTTGTATCCATTTCATGATCGATTCTTTGTCAGTTGTAGAACGGAATTTATTCCGTTACCCCCCCCTTCCAATTCCTCCCCCTGTTGAACGCCTTGGACGCCCCAATCTCAGGGCCGCTGAAGCACCACGCTGGTGCCGAGAGGCTCTCAGCGCCAACGTTGGAAGCAGCAGCCATGATGGGAGAGGCCGGC
>CAYMXM010000409.1:0-5163 GCA_964394065.1 uncultured Pirellula sp.
ACGGGGACGAGCCCCGGTCGGACAAGAAGCGAATTAGAGAACAAAACTTGCGCAAACCTAAATCCCACAATACCAACTTTTTGACAGCCCAGATCAGTGCACGTGCCCATGCTCATACGCGCCGTACTTTCTCAGGATCTGCTGGACATCGGAGATACGGTCGGTCGTCACGGTTACGATCACCCGCCCCTGGGAGAATTCTTGTTCGTAGTAATCGAGGTGCTCTTCCTCGGTCACTCCCAAGCTGGATAAGGCTCCCGCGATACCGCCTGCGGCGGCACCGGTCGCGGCGCTTGCGACAAGGGCAATCAGTGTTCCCCCCGCGATTACCGGCCCGATGGCAGGTAGAAGCCCGGCGGCAATTCCTAACCCCCACAGTGCACCCGCCCCGAGACCGACCGCAGCGCCCGCTGCTGCACCTTTGGTCGCGCTCTCGGCTGCATCCTCGTGGTGCGTATGTACATGTTTGATCGTGGGTGGATCATGCTTGGCAACAACACCGATCTTCTCTTCGTCGAGACCGATGGCTCGCAATTCATTGACGGCGTCTTGCGCATGTTTGTGATCTTTGAACACTCCAATAACCGTATTCATATTGCTCACTTTCCTATAGACTTCCACACCCCTCGCTCTGCTTCGGGGAGAACACTTGTTGTCCGTCGCGTAGCGGCGGCGCATAGCAACGGAAGGGCGCGAGCCCTCGGGTAACAGTTTCCATCCCAGCAATCGCAGCGATGTTCCTCACCGTGCGATTTGCTCGTGGCCCGGGCGTCTCGCCCGGAGGAACCTTCGCAACTCCGGGCGAGACGCCCGGGCCACGTTGAGGAGAGGTCTAACGCATAGCGCATGCCAGTCCTGTTTTATTGTAGCTCACAAGCGCATGTGAAAGCTATCTGGCAACCAATTCGATCGGTCGTCAACCTCCGTGGCTCCTGATCACCCAGCTTTGCCGATAACTTCCTTACCGACCCACCGTTGCAGCGCCTTGGGAACACGAATCGTTCCGTCCGCCTGTTGATGATTCTCGAGAATCGCAATGATCGCGCGGCTGATCGCAACCGCGGTTCCGTTGAGAGTATGAACGAAATGCGTCCCCTTCTCATTTCGATTTTTATGCCGAATGTTCAGTCGGCGCGCTTGATAATCGGTGCAGTTCGAAGTGCTCGTCACCTCTCCCCACTCTCCGGCCGTTCCGCGACCGGGCATCCAAGCTTCGAGGTCGTACTTCCGATACGCCGGCCCACCGAGATCCCCCGTCGCGGTATCGACCACGCGATACGGCACCTCAAGCGTATCGAAGATGTCGCATTCGATCTGTCGCAACTCTTCATGAATCGCATCGCTCTGCTCAGCCAAGCTGAATGCAAACATCTCCACCTTCGTGAACTGGTGAACCCGATAAAGCCCCTTCGATGCACGCCCCGCAGCTCCCGCTTCCGTTCGGAAGCAGTGGCTGATCCCGACCAGCTTCAACGGCAATAACTCGGAATCGATGATCTGCCCAGAATACATCCCACCCAAGGTGATCTCCGCCGTTGCAACGAGATTCAAGTCCGAATGCTCAATGCTGTAGATCTGAGTCTCAGGTCCTCGAGGGATGAAGCCGATGCCGTGGAGAGTCGAGGTGTTCGCAACGTCGGGTGTTGAGACCGGCGTAAATCCTTTACCGACCAAGAACTGAACGGTGAACTGTTGCAAAGCCAATTCGAGCAAGGCTGCTTCGTTTTTGAGAAAGTAAAATCCAGCTCCCGCGACGCGCGCTCCCGCCTCGAAATCGATCAGATCGTGTAGCTTGGCTAGTTCCAAATGATCTTTTGGTTTGAAGTCGAAACTCGGAATCGGAGTCTTCCCTCGCGCGATCTCCAAGTTCGCTTGATCGTCCCGCCCGATCGGTGCGGCGGGGTTGGTCATGTTGGGGATGTGAGCAAGAATCGCCAAGATCTCACGATCGAGTTCGTCATGCTCCTTTTGCGAGATCTCTTTCTTTTCTCGAAGTGCCTTTCCTGCTTCCTTCAACGACTCTCGTTCTTCTGGGGTTGCCCCCTTCATCTTGGAATTGATGTCGTTGGCTTGGCGATTGAACTCCTCCGCCTCCGCGAGCTTGGCCCGTCTCCGGGTTTCGACATTCATAAACCGATCCAGGCTATCTACCGGCAATCCTCGATGAATGCAATTCTGCCTGACTGTGTCTAGGTTTTCGAGAACAAACTTTCGATCGAGCATAGCTAGCTAATTCCGTATTCCATCGTAAGACGTTTGGATAATTTCAGAGGTGGATACAAACTTAATGCGTAAGTTTTGGAAACACAGAGGCACAGAGAACACAGAGGTTGTCAAATTTCCCTAAACTCTGTCCTCTCGGTGCCTCTGTGTTTCCAAAAGATAGGCATCCTCAAAACAATACTGATGAGTAGAGCCTTGCGAAAGCACCGTACGGGTGGCACGCTCAGAGCGGAGCGATGGGCGTGGAGGACCTTAGCTCTGCTGGAGACCTGCTCCACGCCCTTCGTTCCTCAGGGACGTGCCACCCCGCTTCTGCTCTTCACTTAGCGGTATTGCTTTTAAGTCAGCCGGAGAAGTGTATCGAATCCGGAGATTGTTTCCAACGGAGATGGAGCATACTCTTCTTTTTCCGCCCCATTTCCCTCCTTTTCGAGATTTCTTTCGTCCCGAAGGGGGGCTATCCTCGTACAGATCCGCCTGAAACACTTCATGCCCTGTAAAAAATGGGTAGAATTAGCTCTACCCATACTTTGAATCAGCTAGCAAGGAAACCGACTTAAAATGAACCATCCTCTGAATTTCGTGAAGCGATTTCTGCTGGCATCTGCGATTGCCTGCTCCACTGTTGGAGGAGCGACGGTATTCGCATTTGCCGAGCCAAAGCTAACGATCGGTTCGGATGCCCCTGAATTGAACGTTGAGCATTGGATTTCGAACCGCAACGGAGCGTTCAAACCGGTTACGAAATTTGAAGAGGGGAAGGTCTACGTCGTCGAATTCTGGGCCACTTGGTGTGGACCTTGCGTATTCAGCATGCCTCACTTGGTGGAAACCCAGAACAAGTACGTGGACAAAGGGGTGCAAGTCATCAGCATCAGTGATGAAGACCTCGACACGGTTAAAGAGTTTCTTGATCAAGAGTATGAGCCAGAGGAAAAGGTAGAAGGAAAGCCGACTCCCAAGACCTACCGCGAGTTGACTAGCGCATACTCCTTAACGACCGACCCCGACCATTCCACCCACGAAAGCTACATGAATGCCGCGAACCAAAACGGCATTCCTTGCGCGTTCATCGTCGGCAAGGACAAGAAAATTGAATGGATCGGTCACCCGATGGAAATGGACTCCGTGCTTGAAAAGGTCGTCGATGAAAAATGGGATCGAGCTGCTTTCTTAGAGCAGTTCAAAGAACAACAGGAAATCGACGAGTTGCAATCGAAGATCGCAGCCCACGCTGGACGCGGCCGGTTCAAAGAAGCGATCGACACCATCGACGAGGCGATCGGTAAGCTAAAAAGCGAACCTGCCAAACAACGTCTGAAGCTGCTCAAGTTCCAAATCATCTTGGAAGACAAAGAGTCTCATCCCAAACTATCCGGATCTCTCAAGGAGGTTCTTCAACTGTTCGATAAGCAGCCTGACTATATCAACATGGTCACATGGACGATCTACGAAGCTGCCGAGGAAGGGAAGATCACCGACAAAGCAATCCTCAAAGAAGCTCGCGTCGCTGCCGAAAAAGCTGCTGAGGCGGCACCTGACAATGAAAAACCCTCGATCCTGGATACCGTCGCTCACCTCCTCCACTTGGAAGGGGATATTGCAGGAGCGATTAAGGCACAAGAGAAAGCTGCTTCCCTAGAGTCGGGGGAGGCCAAAGAAGAGTTGGAAGCTTTCTTGGAAATCCTCAAAAAAGAACTCAAGTAATCGAGCCCTAACGCAAGTCTGTCTTGATTCTGCTCATCAGAAGTGGTACAGCCATATCTTATGGTGAGCAAAACCCGAACGACCTATCGATCTCTCCTTCAACACTCCGGTGCAAACTGGAGTGTTGTTGCTTGGATATGTATTGCCAGCATTCTCGCAAGCCTTGGCTGCAATCGAAGCAATCCTTACCTGACCGCGAGCCCCTCGGGGTTCTCTCTTGCTGGAATAGGGAGCAATCCTGCAGTTGGTGGTCCGATCCCTCCTGAGTATCAACAGCAGTTCTCGGCGCAGTTGGCTGAGGTGGAGCGTCGAGCTAAGCTTCTAGACGATAACAACCGTCAACTCACGACGCAGTTAGCCCAATCGCAACAGCAGATGCAGCTCTACAAGGAACGAGCCGATCTGATGCAAAGGCAGTTGGCGGAGGTCAATAGCCAGCTGCAAAATTCGCGCGTGGCCAATGTTCAATCCAATCAGCAGTTGCGTGGGTTGGCCGATCGGATGCAAAGTATGGAATCGAGCCAACAGCGACGAGGGAGTGCTCGCCTCACTGCGAATACCAGTGGCGTGATCAGCGCGACCGCGATGCGAGACTTAGGATTCGCCGTTGAAGAAAACGACGGTGTCATCCGTGTGCGTGTCCCCGCCGATCAACTCTTTCAAACGGGCACCGCGCAGCTTTCTCCATCGGCGGGAGGTATCTTGGACCGCCTCGCCCAAGTGATTGCGAACGAATATCGAAGGCAGCGGGTCTCGATCGAAGGACACACCGATAACGGGCAGCTTTACGGTGGGACGTTCACCACCAACCATCAACTCGCGGCAGCTCAGTCGAACGCCGTGATGGAGTATCTAACGCGACGCAGTCAGCTCCCCGCGAACCAACTCTTCACGCTAGCCCACGGCGACAATTACTCCCTAGGGGATAACCAAACCCCCGCCGGCCGCTTCGCCAATCGACGCATCGAATTCGTCATTTATCCCGAGACATGGTAGGGGTGGCACGCTCAGAGCAAAGCGATGGGCGTGGTTTGAAATCGCGTAGCGATGGCTGCCCCTAGCCGAGGGCTGGCCTGACGCATCGGCGCGAATATAAAGTGTTTGGGTAGTTTGGCCGACGCGTAAGCGAGGCCCGAAAATCACAACCCGTGGCGTAAGCGAGGGACAGCGCTGGCAATCAGACATCCATCCCAGGTCTCACAGCACGCCCTTCGTGCCTCAGGGACGTGCCAC
>CAYMXM010000410.1:0-5150 GCA_964394065.1 uncultured Pirellula sp.
GCTTTATCTTGCTCGGTCAAATCTAGCTTCTTCACTTTGTCGCTGAGATAAGGGTTGGGGTGGCCACCTTTTGCGTAATACTCGACGACTTCCTCTAAAGTCTCTTGCGATCCGTCGTGCATGTAGGGACCCGTTTGCGTGATGTTTCGGATTGTGGGGGTTTTGAATGCCCCCTTATCCTTCTCCACTTTGGTCTCTTCATAGCGTCCAAGATCCGGTTCGGTCGCTTCCATTCCGACTCCGAGGTTATGGTAGAGTTCATCGGTGAAGTTCACACCGACATGGCATGCTGTGCAGTTCGATTTGGTACTAAAGAACAGATCCCGTCCCCGTTTGGCCGATTCGCTCATTGGGTGCGCATCTGACAGCTTCTTGGCTTTTGTATACTTTTCGAATAGTTCGGGATCTTCTTCTTTCAACGCTTCGAGATCCTCCAGGTCTTCCGCAAACGCAGCCTCTAACTGACGAACAGGTTCGTAGTAATCGTATGGGCTTGGTCCGGTGACCAAAGTTCGTTCGAAGGCAGCGATCGCGCGCCCCACGTCGTCGATCTGAGGAGCACGTCCGAAGATTTTTTCAAATTGGACACGGTAACCTTCGTTCTCGCCGACAAAACCGACGCAAGCATCATGCGTATGTCCCATCTCAATCGGGTTGGCGATCGGTCCGATCGCCTGCTCTTCAAGCGTTGCAGCTCTTCCGTCCCAGAACTGCCCTTTGCTGATGATTCGATTGAAGGCGACCGGAGAGTTTCGATTTCCCGTCAGGCCTCGGATTCCGACACCGAACTGTGTATTTGCACCATAACCAGTCGCTGGGTCGTGACAATCGGCGCAACTAATCGTCCCGTCGACGGAAAGGCGGCGATCGAAATAGAGTTGGCGTCCCAGTTCAATTTTGGCGCGGGTCATCGGGTTGTCCTCCGGGATGAACAGCGCGCTTACTCCAGCCTTGAGGTTATCGGGGAGCTCCACCTCCAACTTCGTATGGTTTTTCGGGTCGTTCAAAAAATTCTTGATCTCATCAAGGGTCAAATCTCCCGTTCCAGATATTCCACGAGTTAGCTCGGTCGTTCCGAGTTGGACCGTTTCGAAGGCGCCGGCGGGCGCTCCGCCGAAAGCGAGTAGAGATAGCGTGTTTGCTAGCCAAGATCGTTTCATGAATGCTCCGTGTCAGTGGTTGTAGTTTCGAGGAAAAAGAGGGGGGAAATTAAGAAAGAGAACAGTAACAGTATAGTAGATCCTTTCGGGAGGGGTTACATCCAATCCCGCCTCTCGACGTTATGGAACCTATAGATCAAAAGCATAGACAGGACTTTCCGCAATTGCTTGTTTCCTAGAGAAAACGACTGCATTTTTGTAGGCAAAAATGCGATTGTCCTTTTCAACACGCGCATCAATGTCTTGATAGAGTGCCTTTCGGTCGCACGCCAGTGGAGGGCCCGCCCAACAAGTAAACTCGGTTTGTATCTCGATTGCATATTTGTAAAATGTCAAACGATACGCAGCAAACGCTGGGCGATCCCGCTCAAGCATTTAGGATTGCCAAAGAAGCTTTTGCCTACATGGCGAGGTTCAATACGCCCCCTTTTCCCGAAATTTACGAAGTCTGGTATCGATTTGTTGAAGGGAAAACACCGGCGATTACCCAACCGCTCGATCATGCTATCGAAGGGGAGGGAAGGGTTACTCTGACGCGACTCCTTGAACTTCGCGATCAGTTCTTGCTTCCCACGGAAGGTGTTGCGACCAACCAAGCTATCACCAGCAAGCTTTCGGGGGAGTCGCGAGAGTTGCACAAGCTGGTCGAAGAACAGCAGGGGGCCGTTAAACGGTTCGACGGTTCGATCGAAGATGCGAAAAGATCAATCTCCGCCACATCTCTTTCGAAGGAAGAATTCGACAAAACCCTAACCGACGTACTTGAGTCGAGCCAATACCTTCAGCAACAGTCGGCCGATTTTCGCGACCGCCTGGCTCGATCGCTGCAACAGATTGATCAGCTCCAAGAACAACTGAGACAGCAAGAAGAGAAAATCTTCAAGGATCCTCTAACGGGAGTCGGCAATCGTCGAGCGTTCGATGAAGCGATCCAGGTTGCCAACTCGGATCGATCAGAGAACGGACACCTCTACATGTTCCTGATCGACTTGGACAACTTCAAAAAAATCAATGACGAGCAAGGCCACCCAAGAGGAGACTTGCTGCTCCAGGCCGTGGCATCTGCTCTCGTTACCCTTGTTCCAACCGGTAAAGTAACCCGATTCGGTGGTGACGAGTTTGCCATCATTGTCTCGATTGCCCCCGAAGAGGCGGTTGATCTTGCCTCCGAAATCTGTGACCACATCAAAACGATCGAACTACCCCCAATCGCTTTTTCGGAAGAAAGCTCGGGCTCCCGTATAAGGAAAGTTTCGATCTCAGCTGGGGCGGCGTTGTTGAGGCCTGACGACAACTCGACAACTTGGTTCGAGCGAGCCGATAAATTGCTTTATGATGCGAAACTAGGTGGTCGCAATCGGGCGATGGTCGAAAGAAAACGATCCTAAGCCCCAAAAGTCCATAAAAAAAGCCCCACTCTGCAGTCACGCCCGAAATCTGCAAAATGAGGCCCACTTCTTTCGAAGTGCACCCAATCTTACGACACGATTTCATTTTGAGCAACGAGGAGCGTCAAGATTTTTAAAATTTTCGTGTTCGCTTTTGAAGAAAAGCGTATCGCGGGCTTTACGCAGCTCGTTTAGCGATGCTTACTTCGGTGAGGCCGAGTGGGAGGGCAAGGGGTTGCTGGTCGGTGACGACCGTTTGGACCGCGAGATGGCGCGTTGCGTTGAGAAGGATCGGGCTCTTCAGGTTTGCGGTCAGCGTGTTCCCATTCTTGCTGACGACGCACAAGAAATAGAGCAAATCGTCTGAATGGAGATGGAGCGAGGCGAGATCCCTCTTGTGAACGTGCGCTTTATAGTCCGGCAAGTACCGGCGCGGGCTGATCACCGGGAGGGCTACGTTGGCAAGGGCTACCGATTGGAGCCACGCTACTTGGCTGTCATCCTCGGTGGACAACAGGATCCAATGGCGGCAAGTTTCAAACCCAATCAATCCATGTGGCATCAGCAACATGTCCGAATGGTCGATTTCAATTTTTCCGAAGCGTGACGATTGGATTTGCATGACAACACCGTGGTATCGAATTCCAGCCTTTAATGCTACAATCGTTTCAATCGGCAAGTAGCCTACAGGAGCGTGAACCCAATTTCTCCTTACGGCATTTTTTCTTGAGTCTTTTCCTTCTCATTTTTTAAAATCCTTCCCCGTAGATCTCGAAATCAATGAGTGATAGCAATTTAATGAAGCGGATTGAGGACGTCCGCACGAGGCTCGCCCCGTTGCGAGACGGTCTTTGACTACGCTGGGAAACTGGACGAAATCGCAACCTTGGAAGCCCAGATGGCAGAACCGGGTTTCTGGGATAAGCCCGACCAAGCTCAGCAGGTCGTCCAAAAGCTTAAATCGCTAAAGAGCGTCGTAGATCCTCTGCGTCAAGCGATCCAAGGGTGCGAAGATATCGCAGAACTTGCAGAACTCCTCGATGAAGAATCCGAATCGGAAGTCCTCGGCGAATTGACCGAATTGGAAGCTTCCGTAGAGCAGCTCGCCCTTCAAGCACTTTTGAACGGAGCGAACGACAACTGCGGTGCGATCCTGTCGGTCCACGCCCGTGAGGGGGGGCTCGATGCAAACGACTGGGCGGAGATGCTCTTGGGAATGTACGCCTCCTGGGCGCAGCAACATGAGTACAGCGCCGAGATCGTGGACCGTTCGGATAATGAAGGGGCTGGGATCACCCAAGCCACGATCATCATTCGCGGCCCCTATGCGTACGGCTACCTCAAAGGGGAGGAAGGGATCCACCGCTTGGTCCGTATTAGTCCTTATAATGCGGAAGGGAAACGGCAAACCAGTTTCGCCGCGGTCGATGTTTCTCCTGAAATCGAGGACAACGTCGAAGTGGAAATCGATGAGAAAGATGTTCGCGAAGATGTCTTCCGCGCATCGGGAGCGGGGGGGCAGCACGTCAACAAGACGAGTTCCGCAATTCGTTTGACCCACACCCCTACAGGAATCGTCGTTCAATGCCAGAACGATCGAAGCCAACACAAGAACCGATCTCAAGCTTGGAAAATGCTTCGTGCACGCCTAGCTCGGATCGAAGAGGAAAAACGGGAAGCTGAGATGGCTACCAAGTACCAGAACAAAACGGTGACTGGGTTTGGGTCGCAGATTCGAAACTACTTTCTGCACCCCGACCAGCGCGTGAAGGACTCTCGTACCGGATTTCAGATGGGGAGTTTCCATGCTGTGTTAGGAGGAGAGATCCAAGGTTTCTTGGAGGCATTCCTCAAGCACCGGATGGTCCATGCAGGAGAGTAGCGCCAAATGGGATCGCAACATGGCTGAACTCGAATTCGCGGGTACCAAAGTAACGTATTTTTGGAACGAGGATCGATTCCATCATCGGGTCTCGATTCAGACCTCGGATGGTTGGCTCGATCTACTGGAATCGGTCGAGGGAACCAGCGCGGACCCTTGGCCGGTCAGTCCCCCTTGGCAGCAGATCGTTCGTGAAAGTTTCGGACACCTTGGGGAAGACGTGTTGCTGGGGGTCGGTCTATCCGGAAATGGCCATTGGTCCATCGCTGTCCACCCCACCAACTCCGAGCCAAGCCAAGACCATCCAGCCCAGTTTCGTGGACTGGCGTTCGATATTGCCTGCAAGACCTCAACACCCGCGACCTCCCTAGGATCAAGATGGATCGTTGCTCCCTTGTGGTCAATCCAACAAACCTCCGACCGTCATATCGTCCTCGTGACCCGGTCCCCCGGTTTGGAAACCAAAGCGTTCTTGAATATCCTGCATGGTTCGGCAAAGATCCATTCCGAACCTTCGCGCGTGCTCCTTGAGGTTTACCCCGATACCGATCTCAACCACCCCCAAACACATCGTTGGGCTGTAAGGATCGAAACGGAGCAAACGGAGCAAACGGAGCAACGAGAATAGATGTTAAGTGAGTAGGTGTTTTCGTCCGATCGGGGCTTTTGGGTAGTTTGGTCGACGCGTAAGCGAGGCCCGACAATCACAACCCGTGGCGT
>CAYMXM010000411.1:0-5142 GCA_964394065.1 uncultured Pirellula sp.
ACGAAGGGTGTGCTGTGGACATTGGATTGGATGCGGGACTACCAGCGTTGTCCCTCGCTTACGCCACGGGTTGTGATTTTCGGGCCTCGCTGGTGTTGAGAGGCCAATGTAGAACGGAATTCATTCCGTTAAACAACATCTCCATTCAACGCCGCCGTCAGCGCTGTGAGCCGGCCTCCTGTTCATGGCACTTCAAGCCCCCCGCTCGCTGCGAGAGGCTGGCCTGACGCATACGAGAGTGGACGCGAAGCGTCCCCCCCATCACAACCCGTGGCGTAAGCGAGGGATAGCGTCGCGAGTAAACATTGCCCTTGTCGATAACATTTCGGGCGTCGTGTGGCACGTCCCCGAGGCACGAAGGGTGTGCTGTGGACATTGGATTGGATGCGGGACTACCAGCGTTGTCCCTGACGCCACGGGTTGTGATTTTCGGGCCTCGCTTCCCCGTCGGCCAAGCCCCCGCTGGTGTTGAGAGGCTCTCTGCGCCAATGGGGCACTTGAACAGCCCTGAGGTAGAGACCGGCTCACAGCGCTGACGGCGGCGTTGATTGGAGGCGTTGTTTAACGGAATGAATTCCGTTCTACGCGGCGCGGCGAAGGAGAATTGCTGGCGTGCTCTCCGCGTCTAATCGCTCTGCGGCCGTGACGAGACGGGTTCGGATCGCTTTCTCATAGGTTCGATCTCGAATACCCATCACCCATCCCAAACGCTCTGCGACCGTTTTAGGATTCATCAGGCCACCGGCAAGATGGCTTAACTGCTTGGCGAGTGAATCGACCTCGACCCCACTCCCCTCGACAGCTCCATAGGCACACGCGATTTGCCCACAAACGCGCCCCGTCTCGTATCCGATATCCATCCCCGCAATCGCCTTGTGCGACCCTCGCAGAGAGACATCTTGCGAAACCGTCGTCTTCAACTCCATCGCATCGAACAGAAGCTGCAGTTCGACTTCAGCCCCCTCTCGACTGACGTTGGGGCAAAGTCCACCGACCAGCTCAAGAGTTCGTTTGCAGAAAAGGCTACCCCCAAGGAGAGGTGCTACATTCCGTTCTTGATGGGTAGCGAATTGACGATGTTGAGCGAGACGTCGATGGGGAAGTGCACTCCGATCCAGCCCCGAGACGATGACTTGGTTCTCGGCAATTTCGCTAGAAACTGCCACGCAAACCACATCTTCGTCGAGAAGCTCAAGGGGGCTTCGATACCACCCTTTGGAAACCTCGGTTCCGGGGAAGAGTATCTGCACTGCAGGTGCCTTCGCACTCTTCAGAGCAAGATTGATCTGGTCTGAAGCCCCAAAACTTGGAGGTGCTTCTACCATGACGACTTCATCGCCAGCCAGATTGTACGGATCGGTGTAAGTCCCTTTGTGAACCACAATGATCTCCAACTGATTGGAGCGGTTCTCCAGCAATGACACCAACGTCTGCTCGAGGTTGGCCGTGTCATCTAGATGAGGGACTATGATTGAGAGGCGCAGCACAGAAGTGACTCCGACTTATCGTGTTCGAATGTAACCACGTCAAGATTGCGGATCGGCTAAGGCTTGGAAAGAAATTCAACGAATTCGAAGTTTCCGCTTCGGAGAATCTCGGCAAACTTTGTCGATTGGGGAAGAGACAAGACAACTCAATCTTGCGGATTGTTTTCCAGGGACTGGACATCTACCAGATCTTTAAGACGACCAGAGGCTTTTTTATTAGCAATGAGATCGCTACGTGATATGAGGGGGAGACTAATTCCATCAAGCTCGATACGAATATGGCGTGGCCAAGCATCGTCGAAACTCACTCCTGATATAGAAGTGAGTAGATCTATACGCCCTGGAGGCACACCAATTTGAAAAACTATTGAAGGAGAAGCGAAATCCTCCAACGTAAGATCGGAGAGGGGAGCGCCGAATACGGTAATCGCTCGAAATACCTTTGGTGCGGTTTTAGAATCCGCGCGAATCCAAATATCCAAATCGCCTGTTGCCCGAGGGAAACCGTAAGCAGCTACCGCGTAGGCTCCCACGACCATATAGTCCACATCAGCGTCGTTCAATGCGGACAACATGTCTTTGAAGTCTGGATTGAGCTCCATCGGGGACCTTAAATAACCACGCGGTTTGGGTAAGTGGCCAGACCATTCGTATGCGATCCGCAGGAGAGCCTGGAATCAAATCGTAACCATCGCCCTGCAGTTCCAGGGTTGACTTTTGGGTGACAGCTCGATTCGATTGATCGTTCGGTTTCTCTGGAATCATCCTTGCATTCTAGCACAGATCACAGCGTTCCCCTACCCGTCGCTGTAGCGACGAAGACACCTGGCCCTTTGGCCTCTGGGTCGGGGGGGATCGGTTGGTATTGAACCTCTTCCCAGCCGCATGCGGACAGCCATTCCACGATGGTCTCTTGAGAAAATCCGAGCCAAAGGTGCCCCATCGTCTCCCGATACTCCGTTCGGTCGTGCGCTACCATGTCGATGATCAGAAGTTTGCCATTCGGCCGCAGGGTGCGGCTCATCTCTCGCAATGCGATCGCCGGTTCGGGAACATAAGGGAGTACCAGGGAAGCGATACCGAGCGAGAGGGTTTCGTTCTCAACAGGGAGTTCGCTCAACTCCCCCTTCCGAACCTCTACATTTCGGAGTCCCCGCAGTCGTTCCTTCGCTGTTTGAATCATCGTGCTAGAACTATCCACCGCGATCACTTTATCGACCCAAGGTGCCAATAGTTGCGAAATCGCCCCGGTTCCACAACCGAAGTCTCCCACAATCGTCCTTCGGTCGGCGATCGCACCGAGCGCCCAAGCATCCAGCCGCGATCCGAACAAATCGCTCTTCAACCGATCCCACTTTTCCGCAGAGGAGGAAAAGAAGGCCGCTGACTTCGAACGCTTTATTTCGAGGACTTGCTCAAGCCTTGCATCGTCTTGTTCCGCCGTCGCCTCCAGGACGCTTTGCGACCTAACGACTTGCCAGAGTTCCCGCTGCGAGAGAGCCAGCTCGGAAGTTCGCATCCGATACAGATTGCTGGGGCCTTCTCTCCGCAAAGAGATCCAACCTTCGTCTCCGAGAACTTTCAAGTGTCGGCTCACCGTGCTCTGCGGGAGTTGGAGAGTCGAACAAACCTCCGCGACCGTTAGCTCCACCCGATCGAGGAGGCGCAAAATCCGAGCGCGCGTCGGCTCGGAGAGAGATTGCATCCAGGTGATCATCGGGGGAGAAGAGGACATTACCGTTCGTAAACGATCTTCCCATCGACGACTGTGACATCGATTTTTGCCTCTTTCCAGCGATCGAACCCTTCATCAAAGAGGTTCTCCGAGACGATGACGAGATCTGCAAGCATCCCTTCTTTCAGTTTCCCCTTGCGTTTATCGGTGAACTCCGCATAAGCGGAGCCGACGGTGTAAGCGTAGACCGCTTGCTCGATGGTGATCTTTTCCTCGGGAATCCAGCCATCGGGATTTTTCCCATCAAGCGTCCTTCGTGTGACTGCGGCTTCAAGGGCCACGAGTGGGTCTAAAGGAGCGACACTCCAGTCTGAACCAAAGGCGAGAACGACATTGGCTTCTAGGAGAGAACGGAACGCATAGGTTCCCTTCAAACGTTCTTTACCAATTCGCTTCTCGGCCCAGCGTCCATCGTCGGCACAGTGGTAAGGTTGCATCGATGCGATGGTCTTGCTGGAATGAAACCGAGGGATGTCTTGAGGGCGAATATGCTGAGCATGCTCGATTCGGAAACGACGATTAGCGGAGCCTTGCTCCTTTGCCACCGTTTCAAAAATTGTCAGGATTTGATCGTTCGCAGCATCCCCGATCGCATGAATCATCACGTGGAGCCCTGCTTTAACCGCCCCCCGAACTCGGTCTAGCATTGCTCCTTCAGGAAACATCTCGTCGGCAGGGAGACCGACCGTGCGAGGCGCATCGGCGTAGGGAGCAAAGAACAACGCGGTTGTTGACCCAAGGCTCCCGTCGGAAAATCCCTTGAGTCCCCCCACCCGAAGCCAATCGTCGCCGAGCGCCGCGGTGTAGTTCGATGCGGCAGCCTCCTCCCAGCGAGGTAGAGGAGTTACGGCATAGATACGGGTTTTGAGTTCGCCGGATTGAATCAACTCACGATAGATCGAAACCAACCCTCGAGCCGACATGTCTTGGACGCTCGTAACACCCAGCGATGCCGCGTGGTTCGACGCATCTAGGATCGCTTTTCTTTTGGCTGCCACGCTCGATGCGGGAACATGCTTGTAGACAAGGTTCATCGCGGCATCTTTAAGGATCCCAGTGGGACGTCCCGTTTCTGGCTCTCGTACGATCTCACCCCCGGCTGGGTCTGGAGTTTTCTCGTCGATTCCAGCAAGCTTCAACGCATACGAATTCGCTAGCCCCATGTGCCCGTCGAGTCGCGTAACGAAAAGCCCGCGGTCCGAAGTAGACGCATCGATCCAATCCCGATGAGGAAGGGTTGGATTCTCCCAGTTCTCGTGATCCCAATCCCCACCCAGAATCCAATCCCCCGCGGGGAGGTTCTCCGAATATTTCGCAATCCGATCCGCGAAGACTTTCGGAGACTCGGCATCTCGAAGCTGGACCGAGGAGAGCTGTTCCCCACCACTTAGGAAATGAACATGGCTATCGTTGAACCCTGGCAGGACGAGTCTTCCTTGGGCGTCGATCACTTTGGTTGCGGGTCCGATCCATTTTTGAACCGATGCGTCGTCCCCAACATGAACGATCTGGTTCCCCGCGATCGCGATCGCCTTGGCAGTGGGTTTATCGGTATCCATCGTCCGAATATCCCCCTGCTTGATCACCAAGTCTGCGATCTTGTTTCCCTCCTGGGCGATCAAGGAATGATTGGTTGCAAGACATGCAAGCGCGGCCAAGCTCAGCGCCGAAAGTCCCACCTGTGACAACAATGAGTAACCCGAACGATGTCCCATCCCAATCTCTTCCTTATAAGTACGGTAGCGTGCAAAAAGCATCGCAAATGATGAAAAGAGGAGGGCGCATTGTAATTGCCCCCCAAGTAGAACGGAATTCATTCCGTTAAACAACGCCTCCCTTCAAAGCCCCTACCCACGCGGTGGCCTGACGCATCGGTGTTAAAGGGGCGGACGCGAAGCGTCCCCCCATCACAACCCGTGG
>CAYMXM010000412.1:0-5142 GCA_964394065.1 uncultured Pirellula sp.
CCCATTCGTCGCCTCTTTGCTGTCATGCCCAGATTGCCGAAGGTCGATAGGAGTCGCATGGCCGCCGCAATCGCCCGCTCCAAAAACAGCGGTTGCGGCAAACCCCATCCCAATACGCTCCTTATTACGAGTCCACCGTGAAACGTAGGTATCCGTCGCACCTGAAGCTGCACCAAGAAGACCTCTCCACCGAAACCCTCGCGAAGCAACGATCGCGAAGCTATTCGGGATTGGAGCAGGATGAGATCCGCGAGGTCCTCAATGCCTTCTCGGAAGCGACAGGCTGGTCCATAACCTCGAAACCTTCTACGTCCCCAGAAGCTTCGAGTTCAATTCCAGCCCCTCACGTCATGACAGGACTCCGCGGGAGGCGTTGGAGATTGGTTGAATCCGTCGTTCACGACAGCATTTTGGATTCGAGCGATCTCAGCGAGATGATTTCGGTCCCGATGGACCGTGCCCAGGATTTGCTGCTAGCCATCGAGCAGCTGATCGACCGATTGGAAAGCGCGGAGGAAACCGTGCGCCGGCAAGAAGCCGAGCTAGCCACCACCGTCGGTCTATCCTCCCAACCGAGCAGCGAAGTCGAGGCTGCCGATCGGTTGGAATCGATCCTGGAAAGTACGGCAAAATCCATCGGGGCCTGCGCCGCTGCGATCTACCTGCTCGATGAGGAAACGACCTCCCTCAAAATGCGTGCCTGCGTCGGACTGTCGAAGAGCAAGCTCACCCTCCCCCCACGCCCTTTGAAGGGTTCGCTGGGGGATCTGGAGGCCTTGCTCGGGAACGCGGTTTTGCTCACGGACATCGAGATGATGCCGGAGTGGCCTAGCCCGGAAGATTTCGGGGCTGCCATCGTTGCGCCGATCGGAACTCAGAGCATGCCTCATGGCACCGTCTGGTTCTGGTCGGAAGAGAATCGGAGCTACAGCGTGTCGGAAGTGGAAGTCGTCAACTTGGCGACCGGCCGCATCATGGCCGAGATCGAACACCAACTACTAGGAGAGGAGCTGCAACACTCAAGAGAGATTAAAAAGCAGATCGATAAGGCAAGCCTCACGCAAGCGAGCATGCTGCCGGATCATCAAATCCTGCACGACGACTACGACATCCATGGATGGACGTTTCAGAACGGGAGCCTTGGCGGGGGATTCCACCATTGGGAATTGACCTCCAACAAGAGCATGAATCTCCTGGTCGGAAACACCGATCAACAAGGCCCCGAAGGAGCCTTGGTCGCCACCAGTATCCAGTCGATCACTCGCACGCTTTGGCGCCAACAGAACAGCATTCCCAACATCCTAAGATCGTTGAACGATCTGCATTGGGAAATGCAAGACGCCGATTGGACCGCCTCTCTTGCACTGATCCATGTCAATCCGGAAACGGGCTACGGAAGCCTATGCACCGCCGGGAATGTACAAACCTTCATCGTTTCCGAGCGAGGGTTTCGCCCCCTCGGCTCGGCGATGCGTCCCCTCGGGACCCAGCCCGATGCGGAGTTCGTTCCCAAACGATTTGTCCTCCAGTCCAACGAAATCCTCGTCGCGTTCACTTCGGATTTGATCACCGACAAAGTGTTCAATCCTCGCGGAAGGAAACCTCAAACCCGCCGCACGGTCCCTTATACCGAGCTGAGCCAGAATTCGTTGCTACAAATCGTCCGCGATATGCACCAGCAGAAGTGCTCCGACATCGCCGGTTTCCTCGCGAGAACGCTCCCCACGTTCGAGCGGGATCAGTGCAAGCTCCCGGACCGGTCGCTGGTCCTTTTGAAATCAAATTTCTAATCGGCGGCTTTTGAGGGAACCACGGAATACACGGAAGACACGGAAAAAAGAAGTTTGAAGTTTGAAGCTAGAAGTTAGAAAAGAGAGAAGAGAAAGAGAGGATGCCCATCATTGTTAGATACCCGCTCCCCTCTTCCTTTAGCCTTGAGTCTAAAGCCTTAAACCTTCTTTTCTCCGTGTCTTCCGTGTATTCCGTGGTTATTTAAAAGTGGTTATTTAAACCAGATCACGGTCGCGGATTCCTAGCATGTACAGGACCGCATCGAGGCCCATGGTCGAGACACGATGCTCTGCAGTTTGGCGGACCAAGGGCTTGGCGTGAAACGCGATCCCCAAACCAGCCCTGGAAAGCATCGGTAGATCGTTCGCGCCGTCCCCGATCGCAATCAACTGTTTTCGATCAACCCCTTCGTCTCTCGCAAGCTCCTCCAGCAGGAATGCTTTCCGTTCCGCATTGACGATCGGCCCGATCACCCGACCGGTTAACTTTCCATCGATAATCTCCAGCTCGTTCGCATAGACATGATCGACCGCGAGCTTCTGTTGAAGGTAGTTCCCGAAGTAGCTGAACCCACCCGATATGATGGCCGTCCGATAACCAAATTTACGAAGTGTCGAGAGAAGCCGCTCCGCACCCTCGGTTATTTCCAACCGTTCGGCGATCTTGGGAAGAACCTCCGCGGAAAGCCCACGAAGCAATCGAACCCGGCGTTCCAGGGATTCGTCGAAGTTGATCTCCCCGCGCATCGCAGCTTCGGTAATCGCGATCACCTCCGTCCCAACGCCAGCCTCTTTCGCCAGTTCGTCGATCACCTCGGCTCGCAATAAAGTGGAGTCCATGTCCAACGCGACAACTCGCCGAATACGACGATAAGCATCATCTCGCTGCCAAGCCAAATCGAGATCGAGTCGATGGGAGAGATCGAGCAAGCTTGCTTTGAGCTGGTTCGTATCCTTGGGCTCACCCCGGACCGAAAACTCGATACAGGCTCTGGTGAGCTTGTGGGTTTCAACCCGCTCGGGCCTGCCGGACAATCTCGTGATGACGTCGATATTCAGCCCCTGCTCGGCGAGCATCTCGCTGACGGCGTGGAACTGCTCCGCAGTAACGGCCCGAGAAAGAAGGGTCAGGATGAACCGAGACTTCCCCTGCCGACCAACCCATTGGTCGTAATCGGTGTCCGATACGCATTTATGTTTGGCGCGAAGATCGAGTTGGATCGCATGAGCAACGATCTGTTCGATGACCTCTTCACTGTCGTGCCGCGATGGAATGCGGATCAAAATACCAAGAAGGAGCGATTGGTGGATCACCGCTTGGTTTACATCGATAATCCCACAACCGAACGAGGCCATCCGCTTCGTGAGGGAGGCGGTAATCCCAGGTCGGTCTTCTCCGGTGAAGTGGAAAAGGACCATTGTATCGACGAATTGCTTTGTAACGGTGCTCATAACCGTATTTTAGCGAGGATGGGACCGATAGCGAAGGGAGGAGCTCGATTCGAAGTTAAAACCTATGCTTGGCCGGCGATTAGGCTTATAGTAAGTACTAACCCGAAGCGCAAGCGAGGCCCGAAAATCACAACCCGTGGCGTAAGCGAGGGATAGCGCCGCGAGTGATCGTGACCCTAATAGGGTCTTCCTAAAGTCTAAAGCCCAAAGTCCAAAGCCTTTCCATCGAGGTGTTGCATGCGGAAATCGGTCTTCAAGTTCCTGTCGTGGCTTTGCATTTCTGCTTCGGCATCCTTCCTCTCCGATTTTCCACAGTTAGGTCTGACTCGAATCGAAGCCTCCGAGAGTACGTTGAAACGGGCCTCCAGTTGGAATTGGCCTGACAACGGTCGAGTCATGGCGAAGCTGGACAGCTATCTCAGTTCAACATCGACACAATCCAAAATCGGAGGAGATACCCTTTCGGAATTGGAGTCGATTCGAGGACCAGGGCTTTTGGAAAGCCTCGTGAGAATTGCCGCGAGCCGCGAGCCCGCGATAGCTACTCTTCTGGAGAAGCTAAACGCTCCCATCACTGCAGCATCGCGAGAAGAAATGGAGAACGCCTTGAGCTCTATTCTCGCCAACGGCGAGATTCCAGATTGGCTCAAGGCGGATTTGCAATTGATGGTTTCGAGGAGTTTGGTTCAGCATGCTTACTATGACGAAGCGATCTCTCGCTTGGAAACATTGACGCTCGACACGGTCTCCGATCCCGCGACTCTCTTGTTCAACCTAGCGGTTTGTCAGCATCATCTGCTTCGCAAGGAGGAATGCATCGAGACGTTGAGCAAGTTGCTGGAGCGCGAGATCGATCTCCCGACTCGCTACGCAATCACCGCGCGACTGATGGAAGCGGACATCAAACCTCTGGAAGAGGATTCGCTCGACGAGATCTCGCGCATGATGAACGACGTCGAACGACGCCTCACCCTCGGTCGAACCGGGAAGATCGTGCGAGAAAAGCAGCAAGCGATCATCGACAAGCTGGACAAAAGCATCGATCAAATCGAACAGCAGTTGCAGCAGCAACAACAGCAGCAGCAAATGCAGCAACAGCAGCAACAACAACAACAGAACCAGCAAGACTCCTCGCAACCGATGGATCAATCTCAGATCGCCGAGGTAAAAGGGGAGGGAGACATCGACAACAAAGACATCGGAAAAGGTTCCGGTTGGGGGAACCTTCCTCCCGCACAGCGTCAAGAAGCGCTTCAGAATATGACGAAAGATTTGCCGAGCCACTACCGCGATGTCATCGAAGCCTACTTCAAACGGCTGGCTACGACTCCCAAGTAACTCTCTATGAAGCACCTCCTGGTTTACGCTCCCGAAAGCTCGGAGTTCCAGAGAACGTTCGAGGAGTACGCCGATTCGGTATCCTCTTGGCCCGGGATGTTTTTCGAGATGGATGGTTCCTTTGTTTGGTCAATTCCTTCCGATCGACCGATATCTAATGGGCTTGGAAAGTTGCAACTCGATGGAATGCTCTACGATCGAGCGGGGCGCATTGAGTATCTAGATTTGAAGGGCTCTGCGGATCGAGGGTCTTGGCTTAAGCTTTTCTGGGCATTGCTTGGCCCAATGCCCGGTTCCGAGACCCATGAATCCGAAGAAAGTACCGTTGAACAGATCGAGAGACGGATACGAATCTACGATGTGCAAAAAGGGACGTACGTGAGCGTGCGGGAAGCAATTTTGTAGGGGCCTGGTTTGTAGGGTGTGTGAAGTGGTCGCGGTTTCCAACGTATCCTCTCTTAGCCCGGAGCCGCCGTTATCGTCCGACCGGGGCTCGTCCCCGTCGGACGCCGCTTTGGTGCCCTAGAACGCGCTGCGCTTTAGAACTCTGCTCCCCTCGCCC
>CAYMXM010000413.1:0-5122 GCA_964394065.1 uncultured Pirellula sp.
ACACAAAGGTCGGCCAGAAGAGAGTTTTGGCAAACCAACGATTGACTGGCATGGGTGGGAAGCGGTGAGGAGTAAGGTATAAGGTATAAGTGTTAAAGAGGGAGGCTTGGTCGTAGGGTGTGTGAAGTGGTTTCTGTTTCCATCTAAGATTCAGATCGTAAAATCACAACCCGACGCGTTAGCGAGGGACAGCACTGGCAACCACGTATCCAACGCAAGGTCTCGCAGCACGCCTTTCACCCAGTTCCCTTTCCCAACGCATCGGCGATAGCGCTGAGGTCGATTTGTTGGTATTCCTGGGCATCCTTGGAGATCGAGGCGCCCGCTTTGTTCAGAGCCCCCATGACGAGGACTCGAAGGAGATGGGCCATCGATCCGGTCGGACCGGCTTGAAGCGCTTGCTTGATCACTTTGTGATGTTGGTTCAAGATCACATCGTTCCGCTCCACGGGCCGCCGATTGAAGTGTTGTTGGATGATTCTCTCAAACCCCTTCGGCAAGTCCCCGTTCTCTTTGATCTCTTGAAACGTTTTCGAAAGCTCATACCTCTCATTGATAAAGGCGAGAACCGGAGGGCAGGTCCGACTGCTGGCGACGAAGACGTTGACATTGAACTTGCTCAAAAACTCCTGCCACTCCGAACTCCCCTCACGTCGATTCTCAATCCCAAGAATCGTTTCGGTGAAGTTCTCCGACGAGGGGCTCGCTGGGCGAAGGAGCGTGACCGTGTCTCGGTTTTGGCCAAGCATCGTTGCTAGGAGCGTCTCTTCGAAACTCCGGAATGTATGAACGCAGGGTATCCCCGTCGGGAGGAAGAATTCGTTGAGCCATCCTTCCTGCCGACGGTCGGCGTTGTACCAAACGACATAGTCGGCATGCGATTCCACCAACTCGTCCGCTTTGCTTCGGTCGAGGATCTCTTCGAAGGTTAAGTCTCCTTGCGAAGTGTTGAAGCGATAGGTTTTGAGAAGAAGAGATCGAAGGCGTTCATCGTAGATCGCCATTCCGGCAAAGGTGTAGCGATGCCACTGAAGGATCGATTGCCAACGAGATGGCTCCCGCTTTGCCAAGCGTTCGAAATGCTCGTAGATCTCTAGTTCAATCGTCTCGCAGACCGCCGCAAAAACGGCGTCCCGAACCAGGTCTTCTCGGTTGGAGGTGGGTGAGCAATCGGGGAGTTCGAGTACGCCTCGCAAGAAAGGGGCCCAGCCTGGAATGAGTTCCCGAATGTGACGGGAGATGATCATCCGTCGAACGCTGACTGCGATCGTCGCTTCATCCGCAAAACCGGGGGTTCGTTGCGGAGTTATGTAGAGAGCACCACGAACAGCTACCGGGGATTCGAACGCGATCGGGATCGTCTCCAGCGGGGTTTCGCCGAAATAGGATTCCAGCTCCTCCACCATATTCTCGTTGTCCGGTGTCGGATCGAGCCAAGCGGCTTGAATCATGTTCACGCGAGCATTCGAACCGTTCAGATAAATCGGAATCGGGAGGAAGTCAGCGTATTGCTTGATACTTTCCTCGATCAATTGCTCGTCTTCGGCAAAGATCGTGTAGTTGGGTTTGAGAAAGAGGGTTACCGTAGTCCCCGGTTCGGATCGCGGAGAGGGGGAGAGAAGAATATCCGTTCCGGCGCCTGCTTCCCAGCGGATCCCTTGTTCCCCTTCGAATCGCAAACTTTCGACGACGATCCGATCGGCGAGCATGAACCCTGAAAAGAGACCGATTCCAAATTGCCCGATCAATGCGGCTCCATCCTTTTTGCTGGCAGGAGTTGCCGCATCTGGAGTCTCTGCCGTAAAGCCCCGTTTGATCAGTCCCGTGATTCCGACTCCGAGGGTTCCCAGGTATTCTTCCGCTTCGGAAGGAGAGAGTCCGATCCCGTTGTCGTGAATAGCGATGGTCCTCTCCTGCTCGTTGAGGACAACGTCGATTTTTCCTTGGTAGGTGAGATCGCGTGCGCGTCGGCGCATGATTGCATCGTGCGCATTTTGTAACAGCTCACGGATCGGGGTATTGGGATTCGAATAGAGGGAGGTCCCCATAATTTCGATGATCCCAGCGATATCCACCTTGAACGGAATCCGTTTGGGCAGAGAAGCGGCTTCGGATGGAGATGCCATTAAAGCTTACCAGTCCCCTTTTCTAGTACCTCTTCGGCGACGTAGATTGGCAGAGGAGGCTGATAGGTGACCGCGATCGCGATTGCATCGGAGGGGCGCGCATCGATATCGATCAACTCCTCTCCTCTTCGGATTCGAATCTGGGCAAAATAGGTCTGTTCCTGCAAGTCGGAGATAACGACGCTTTCAATCTCTCCCCCGAGAGATTCCGCGACTCGGACGATCAAATCGTGTGTGAGAGGGCGGGGAGGTTTGGTCAGGCTCTTCACGCGTCGATCGATACTCGTCGCTTCAAAAATCCCGATCAGAATCGGCATTTGGCGTTCGCCGTCGACTTCCTTTAAATAGATAACCTGATTGTCGCTAATCTCGCTGATGATGATTCGCGACAACTGAACGGGGACCGGTGACGACATAAGGATTTTCCAATGGGAGTAAAACAACGTACTCCATTATAGCGGGCTCTTCAGCGAGGGAGAGGGGCTTGGCCCTTGGGATGAATTCAACGCAGAGTCGCGGAGACGCAGGGACGCAGAGAAAAAAATCGCTGCGTCCCTGCGCCTTCGCGACTCTGCGTTCCTTTTCTTGACAGTGACGTAGGGCGCGTGAAGTGTTTGCAGAAGTCAGTCTCAAGCCTCACCCCTCCTCAAAGCCTCTATTCGTAAGATTCGTTCGATTCGTGGTTCGTCCCCAGACCCTCTGCGCTTCCCCGCGTTCTCTGCGGTTAAACATTCTCTGCAGCCACTCGCTACCAGCGGGGGGCTTGATTGGCCCTGAATGAGAGGCCGGCTCACTGTGCTGGTGGCGGCTTTGATTGGCGGCGTTGTTTAACGGAATGAATTCCGTTCTACATTAGGCCAATATGCTATTCAGTGCGTCCATGGTGGCTTTTTGGCGAGACTCAACGAAGGTTTTTGCTTTTGCCGCTTGGGCGAATGCCCAGTCTGGGTTTTGGACCATCCTCAGTACCACCTCGGGCATGCGCGTTCGGTCGTCAGCGACATCGAAATCGAACAACCAATCCCCGAGGCCAATGTCTTCCCACATGTATCCTTTCGTGGTCTGCTCCGCCCAGCGGCAAACGATCGCGGGAATGCCGTTGCCAACGCACATGATCGGGGAATGCATTTCGTTTCCAAAGAGTCCTGCGCTCCGCACGTAGGTTGAAAGAGCCTCTCCCGTGAGCCAGTAGTCTTCTTTGTGGACGACTCGTTTCTTCTCCTCCTCGGTTAACCTGTCGTAAAGCAATTCCTTTCCCACCGCCATTTGCGTTTGATCTTCCGGGCAAAGAAGAACCTTGAGGTCGGTTTTGCTCAGAATCAACCGAATGGCATTCAACAGCGGTGCATGGTCTTGTTCTTTGAGGGCTTCGTTGCGCGCATGCTTGTCCGGTTCCAGTTCCCGCTTCTTCGCTGGGATCATCCAGTAGGGGGTATAGCGAAGCCGTGGAATGCAGCATACGAACTTCTTCGGTTGAAGATCGTGCTTGGAAAGAAAGGCTTCCGCGGCTGTGTCGTCGCGCAGGTCGGTAGCGAAAGCACCATCGGGACCGAACTCCATGATCGGGCTGGTGCAGCCACTTTCCTTGGCGAGTGCCAAGGAGCGGGAGTCGCGGAAGTAAACGAATCTTGCTTGGCTGAGGAGGGATACTGTCGCTTGGAATCGCGCCTCGGGAACCGCTTTGGTCGAGGTTGAGTGGGTGCGAGGAAGGGTGATTCCGTATACGCCGAAGGGCTTCCCTGTTTCCTTATGCCATCGATCCAAGTCCCCTTGGGCGACGAAAGATGCCCCCGAGCCATGCAAGCAGAAATCGCAATCCTGGATCGCTTGCGAGATTTCCTCCTTCGATTTTGCGATTTGCAGTTTCGGGAACCTAGTTCGCAAGATCTGTTCGACCCCATCGCCGATGCTGCTGGGCCAGAGGACGACTTCGGCATCGGGGAGATAGGTCTCAAGAATGCGCAATACACCTGGGGTGTGAGCGATATCACCGATATTGACCGTTTGCCAAGCGGAGCGGACGAGAATCCTCTTCGCCTTGGCCATCGCCGCGACTGCGATTGGAGCGAGGGCCCCAGCCGCCATCACTTGCGGAATCCCTTTGAGAATCGCTCGCCTATTTAGGATTGGGAATCGATTCGTTCGGTCTGCGGCTTGATTGGAAAGCATGAGAAATCTCCGAGAGGGGTAGGTTGGGGGGAACCACGGAATACTCAGAATACACGGAAGAAGAGGCTTAAGGGATAAGGCTTAAGGCTTAAGGAAGAAAAGAAGAGAAATTCGAGAGATCGGAGTTAAGGTTAAGGGGGGGGACGCGAAGCGTCCCCCCATCACAACCCGTGGCGTAAGCGAGGGATAGCGTCGCGAGTGAAGGAAGTTATCTCGAGACGGTTCCTTCGTTCAGTCATTCGGCTTTAAAAAAGCCAAGTGATGGTCTGCATGAAGGAGTGTGGCTTTTTCGAAATCTGCTCGGCTCATTTCGCCAAAGAGTGGGGATGGATGAAGTTTTGCTTCGAACGATTTCATCCGTTCGTAGACGGATTTCAGTTGATCGATTCCCTCTTGGTCGCCTATGGAAGATGGTGGGACCGTAGGTTTGAAGGTCGGGGTACCAGGTTTGAACCCCTCCTTGAAAATGTTCTCGGCCATGCGCTTGGTCATCCCCGTTACCTTGAGGAGGCTGAAGATCATCCGTATAGGAAGTGGAGGTTTGGGAAATCCGTCCATGGGAAAGCTTGCCCACTGCGCCAAATGGCCGGAAGCTTGGCCTAGCGACCAGTTGCCACCTCGTGAATAGCCGCTGGAAGCGAGGTGGTCGACGTCTTGGACCACTTCGTCGAGCGATTGAAAGCGGAGCTGCCGAAGCTTGGTTGGTCGTGTCGGCATTGGGTGAATCCTGTCGTAAGTGCTTTTTTGTATGTGGGAGGGAGGAGTTGCTTAAGAACTGTCCCGAAATAACTTCCGTGTTTTTAGTCTTGGCACGCGTTGCGCTTTAG
>CAYMXM010000414.1:0-5113 GCA_964394065.1 uncultured Pirellula sp.
GGGTTGTGATGGGGGACGCTTCGCGTCCACCCTCTTACCACCGATGCGTCAGGCCCCCAAAGGGGAGGGTTGCTCTCACCAAGGTTAAACTCACCGAGGTTGCTCTCTCCAGGGAGATTCTCCCCCCTGAGGTTGATAGGAGTCTGGTAGTTATTCATCTGTCGCTCGTCTTAGTTTCTCGAAGTCTCTAACTTACGAGCGACCTCTTCGACCTTGTACGCCTCGAGCAAGTCGTCGACTTTCACATCGTTGAATCCAGACAGTTTAATACCGCACTCCATCCCGCGAGGGACCTCTTTCACGTCATCCTTGTGACGCTTAAGAGTGTCGAGAGGATAGTCGCCGATCAAACGGTTCTCGCGGTGAACGCGAATTCGGCAACCGCGTTCGATCGCTCCTTGCATGACGTAGCATCCAGCGATGGTACCGACGCGCGAAACCGAGAAGACCTGTTGGACGATGGCTCGGCCCAGATCCACGGTTCGCTCTTCCGGCTTGAGCCGGCCTTCGATGAGCGCCTTGATGTCTTCGGCCAAGTTGTAAATGATCTCGTAACGACGAACTTCCACGTTGCGAGTATCGGCCAACGCTCGAGCCGCTTCGTCAGGGATGACGTTGAATCCGACGATGACCGCTTGCGAGGCGCTCGCCAAGGTGACGTCGGCGACCGTGATCCCTCCGACCGCCTTCTGAAGGATTCGGATTTCGACCTCTGGGTGATCCAGTTTGCCGAGCTCTTTCTCGATCGCTTCGAGCGAGCCGCGAGCATCGGCGCGGATGATCAAGTTGAGAACGACCGTGTCTTCCTTCACCCCGAGCTTGCCGGATTGCAGCAACTCTTGGAACGTCTCGAAAGAAACCTTCGGCGAAGTTCCCGAGAGGGATTGAGCTCGAACCGCGTTTTCACGGTCCGCTGCCAATTGGCGAGCTTGTGCGATATCGTCGAGAACGAAGAACTTCTCTCCTGCTTCGGGAGCTTTATCCAAGCCGGTGATGTTGACCGGAACCGAAGGACCCGCCTCGGTGAGTTGCTTGTTCCGTTTGAGGGTATCGTAGAGAGCCTTCACGCGGCCGAACGTAGATCCGCAGACGACGATATCGCCGACTCGCAACGTACCGTTCTGAACCATGACCTTAGCGATCACCCCTCGATCGGAGGCTTGCTCGCTCTCAAGGCAAACACCGGTCGCTACGCGCTTCGGATTCGCTTTGTACTCGTGCAATTCAGCGACCGTGAGAACGGTTTCGAGCAAGTCGTCCATCCCCTGTCCGGTGATGGTGCTCGTTTCGACCACTTCGATGTCTCCACCCCAAGCGCTCGGGGTAAGCCCGTGTTCGGTCATCTGCGTCATCAAACGATTGAGGTCGGCTCCTGGAAGATCGCACTTGTTCGCAGCGACCACGATCGGAACACCGGCCGCCTTCGCGTGCGAGATGGCTTCCTCGGTCTGAGGCATGATCCCGTCGTCGAGAGCGACCACGAGGATCGCAATGTCGGTGACGTTCGCACCGCGAGCTCGCATCTCGGTGAACGCTTCGTGACCCGGCGTATCGACGAAGGCGACGGCTCGGCCATCCTTCTTCACTTGATAAGCCCGGATGTGCTGCGTGATTCCACCCGCTTCGCCGGTGACGATCTTGGTCCCGATCAAATAGTCGAGCAACGAAGTCTTTCCGTGGTCGACGTGACCGAGGAAGGTCACGATCGGTGGACGGGTTACGAGATCCTCTGGATTGTCTTCGACTGCTTCCAACTTGTTGATCAAGCTGGTTTCCAGCGACTCGGCGAGCTTGAACTCGATATCGACGCCGATGTCTGTTGCGACGAGCTCTGCTTGTTCCTGGGACAAGGTGGAGTTGATGTTGGCCATCGTCCCCATCATCATCAACGAACGGAGAACGCGCGCCGCCGGGACCCCGGCCGCTTCGGAGAAGCTACGAACCGAGCAAGGAAGCTCGAGAATCGCTTTCTCTTTACGAGCGATCGTAGCCTGCTTTTTGACTCCTCGGAGCCCCTTGCCACCACGCCGCCTGTTGTCCTCGTCGTCGATCGAGGAAAGGTCACGACCGGAACGGAACTTCGAATTCTTTCCACGATCGTTACGAGCGTCGGCCAAGCCCTTCTTCTTTGCGGGTGAATCTTCGTCCTCTCCACCCTTCTTTCCCTTGAGGTTGAGCTTGTTCTCTGCGTTCGCTTTGAAGTCGGCCAAGCCTGCGTGCATCGTTTGGCTCGGACTGGAAGCTCGCCCCGTAGCTCCTGCTTTGTTGGGAGCTGGTGCTTTCTCGGCAGGCTTCTCCATTCCCTTCTTCACCCCTTGGATCACATCCGGGGTCAGCTTGACGATAGGCTTCTGAGTCGCTTGCTCTTTTGGCTTGGGCTGGGCAGCCGGGGTCCCTGACCGGGGGATTTTGGCTAAGTTCAAAATCGGTTCACGGGATCGCTTCGGCTTGTCCGAACGTTCCCCAGAACCCTTGGTTCCTTCCCCAGCCGTTGGGCGAGGACGTCCTAGAACTCGGACTCGGCCGCTCGTTTGCGCAGGGGAGTAATAGTCATCTCGACGGAGAGGTGCAGGACGGTCACCCTGCGCTGTCGCCGGCGAATCGTCGTCCCCAGCATCACTGTCGTCGGAACTCGAACTCTCTGAAGATGGCGGAGTCGGTTGTGCATCGGCGGGCGTTTCCTTTGCCTTGGCGGCTACGACCGGTGGTGCTGCCTCCTCGGGAGACCCTTGGTTTTCGGCTGGAAGCTCCGGTGCTTCATTGCTTTCCGCAACTAGCTCGGGAGCCTTTTCTGAAACGGCGGTGCTCGCGGTCCCGGCCCTACGTCCTGCGGATAGATCGCGTTTAGCTCCACCAGAGCGAAGCCCCGATTCTCGAACCGGTGTTTCGCGCGCTGGCTCTCGGATCGGCTTGGGTGCGGCTGAAGCAGGAGCGGCTGCGCTTGCCGATTTTTCTGCGAGGTGCTTCTTGATCTTCGCGATCTCATCATCCTCGAGACTTGCTAGCGCACTCCCTTTGTTTTGAATCCCTAGTCGCGCACAGAGATCGACCAGGTCCTTGCTGTCTAAACCAATATCTTTCGCCAGCGAATAAATTCTAACTGCCACTGAGCAACTTTCTCCGGGTACGGAACCCTTTGTCAAAGAGGATCTCTCGGCTCGTTTTGCCGGACGATTCACTCTTGATCAAACATAAGTTAATTCATTTGGATGCCCCCACGAAGCACGCTGTGGGTCCTCTCTTCGTCGAGAACATGACTCATTATCTCGACCCTTTAATTCCGAATGCCAACGCAATCACCGGGATTACAACGTAACTTCTAAGCTAGATGTTACCTCAAGTCTCCCAAAAACGTTAGGCGTCAAATACTGATTAGGTTTGCGATTCTTCTCCATTTTCAGGGGCTTCCGGTGAGGGAGTGTCGGAATCTCCCGCTGGCTCCTGAGGTGATTGGGAGGGAGGAGCCTTCTCTGCCGTCGCTACTTCGGCTGCTTCTCCGTCTGTTTGTCCGACTGCTTCTCCTGCCGCTTCTTCTGCTGGTGGAGAGGGCTGCGATGGGGCGGATTCTTCCTTCTGATCCAGCTCAGCGGTCGCTCGTCGCTCTTTCTCTAGCTTCTCTTCTCGCTTGCGGGCCTCCTCCTCGGCCTCGAGCTCCATCGCTCGGTCGTCCGCTTGCTCGACGATCGCGTTCACTTCGTCTTCGCTCCAGCCCCCCATTTCCATCAGGGCGTCGGGCTCGATCACCGAGAGGTCGTCGTAGGAGAGGTATCCTTGCTCGACCAACTGCTGGGCGACCTCTTCGGTCATCCCTTCAATCTGCATGAACATCTCCATCGCCCGCTCGATCTGTCGCTCCAGCTCGGCAGCGGTCATGATTTCAATGTCCCAGCTGCACAACTTGCTGGCCAATCGAACGTTCTGGCCGAATCGACCGATCGCTTGCGAAAGATGCTCTTCGTTGACCAAGGCAATCGCTCGGCCGATCATATCGCAAAGGAGAACTTGCTCCACTTCCGCAGGCTGAAGGGCATTGGGGATCAGAACCATCGGGTCATCGCTCCAACGAACGATATCGATCCGCTCTCCCGCTAGCTCGCTCGTGACGTTCTTGATTCGATTCCCTCGCATCCCCACGCAAGCCCCGACGCAGTCGATCCGTTGGTCGGAACTGCTGACGGCGACTTTGCTGCGGTAGCCTGGCTCGCGGCTGATCGCGTTGATCTTGATCACTTCGTCGGCGATCTCGGGGATCTCTTGTTCGAAAAGACGCTGCACGAAACTAGGGTGGGACCGGGAAAGGATGATTTTCACTCGGTTTCCAGCCGCCTTGACCTCGTAGATGACCGCCCGAACGCGCGAGCCGTTGTGGTACGATTCCCCAGGGATTTGCTCGCTTCGAGGAAGGATCGCCTCGACGTTGCCGAGCTGAACGATCGTAAGCCCTCGCTCGGTCCGCTGAACGACGCCGGTCACGAGTTGCCCAACCTGGCCGTAGAACTCGTCGAGCCGAGCATCCCGCTCTGCTTCCTTGAGCTTCTGAATGATGACCTGCTTAGCCGTTTGGGCCCCGATCCGACCGATTTCGTCTTGGCTGAGAGTGCGCCCGTCTACCGTTGCGCTGATCTGGCCCCCTTCAGGCGCGATCTTGACTTCGACCTCGGCTTCTTCACCAAATTGACGCTTCGCGGCGGTGATCAACGCCGATTCGATCGCCTGGATTACCAGGTCTGGGCTAATCTGTTTTTCGCGATGCAACGAATCGACGATTCGAAGCAGTTCTTGAGGATTCATCAGGTGCCAGTAGGTTGGTAGTCTTCTCGGATTCGGGGGTGGTGGTGAACTCAGTTACCCCCGTTTTCACAACCAACCCATATGATGACGCGCGACGCGTCGGTGCAGACACACAACGCATCGGAATCGGGAAAGGCTACAGAGTTTGCGCTGGAATGTCAACTCCTGTCCGTCGCCTAGCGGCGGCGCGATGGAGGGGGAACCACGAATCGAACGAACGGGGGTGAGGGTGGTTCTTGTCCGACCGGGGCTTGTCCCCGTCGGACACCGCTTTGGCGCCCTAGCACGCGCTGCGCTTTAGAACTCTGCTCCCCTCGCCCCG
>CAYMXM010000415.1:0-5093 GCA_964394065.1 uncultured Pirellula sp.
TCGCCCCTTTTAGGGGAGAGGGGCTGGGGGTGAGGGGTAGAAGTGCTAGGAACAAGAACTAAGTTCCGCTTCAAAAAAATCGTACTCGTACTCAGCGCAGCGGTACTCGTACTCGAGATTCGAGTACGAAAAGAGGGTGGGGGGGATGGATACGTTGTACTTCACGCTCCCCTCCCCGATCCGTTGGATCGCCCCTCCCCGGAGGGGAGGGTTGCTTCCACCTGCTGCGCGGTGGAAAAACCATCCAAATAGCAAACTTCAACACTATTGCATAGCACAGCTTCAACACGATCGCTTCGGTTTGGTATCATTGCCTTACCTCGTAAGACCTTTTTTTCCCCATTCACCTTATCAACCTCCTTTCCCTCTGGATCTTTTTATGACGCAACTGAAACTTCATAACGCAATGTGGCCCGGTTTGGTTGGAAAGGGGGATAGTCCTGACCAGGAACCGCCGATCAGTCTCGACCGGATGCTCGAACTGACTGCTGCGGCTGAGGTCAACGGTCAGAAGTTCGATGGTATCGACTGCTTCCTGTTCCTACCTCACACCGATCCCAATGCGAGCGATGAGGAGCTTCTCAAGATCGCCGACAAGATCGGCAGCTACGGATTCTCTATCGGTTCCCTCGTCGCTCCGGTTTGGGGTGGGACGATCGGCGATTCTGCGATGGGGGATGAAGCTTCTCGCGAGAAGTTCCTCACGGCGGTGAAGATGGCATGTCGCATCGCCAACCTGTTCGATAATCATGGGATCCGCAAATCGGGAGTGATCCGTATCGACAGCGCCGAGTTCGGTGTCGACAAATGGCGTGAAGATAAAGCCTGCAACACGAAGAAGATCGTCGAGACCTTTAAGGAGGCAGCGAAGATCGCGAAGGGCTCGGGGCAAAGACTTGCTGCAGAAGGAGAGATCTGCTGGGCTGGGATGCACTCGTGGCGAGACATGCTCGACCTTCTCGAAGGGGTCGGAATGCCGGAGTCGCTTGGGTTCCAAGCCGACCTTGCTCACACCTATCTATATTTGTTGGGTTACAACGCCCCCGAGTATGCGCTTCTTCAAGAGGGATACAACGAAGAGGAGTTCTACGCAGCCTATGAAGCGATGACCGACAAGCTACGCCCGTGGACGATCGACTTCCACGTGGCGCAAAACGATGGGGAAGTACACGGCGCGGGCTCGCACGATAAGACGGGCAAGCACTGTCCTGCGGATGATCCGAACGGCAAGCTCGATATCGTTCGTTGCTCCCGCTACTGGCTCAAGGACGCAGAGGCACGCGGTATTCAACACATCTGCTGGGACGGCTGTATGTTCCCCAACGCAACTCTTGAAAAGCCAGAAACCTGGAACAACATCCTCGATGTCATGATCAAGGTCCGGGATTCCCAGTAAAATTCCCAGTAAAAAAATTGTTGAACGGAATTCATTCCGTTCAACAACGCCTCCAGGAGAAGGCTTTGGACTTTGGGCTTTAATATCATAACCCGTGGCGTAAGCGAGGGACAGCGCTGGCAACCACGCATCCAAGCCAAGATCTCACAGCACGCCCTTCGTGCCTCAGGGACGTGCCACCCGACGCCCGAACATTATCGACCAGGTCCACGATTGCTCGCGACGCTATCCCTCGCTTACGCCACGGGTTGTGATGGGAGGCCGCTCTGCGTCGGACATTTTTTTCACACATACTTTTCTAAACCATTTCCCTCCTACTTAAACTGGATAAGCATTGATGAAAGAACTACGAATCGGAATGATCGGCTACGGGTTCATGGGTAAGGCGCATTCAAACGCATACGCCCAAGCGCCTCACTTTTTCCGAAGCGAGTACCGACCGGTCCTCAAAGCTCTCTGCGCAAGAAATGGAGAAAAAGCTGCCGGCTTCGCAAAGAACTGGGGCTATGAATCGGTGGAAACGGATTGGCGGAAGCTACTTCAGCGGGACGACATCGATGCCGTTGACATTTGCACTCCAAATAACATTCACAAAGAGATCGCCATCGAAGCTGCCAAAGCGGGGAAGATGATCCTTTGCGAAAAACCGCTAGCGATGAATGCTGCCGAAGGTGAGGAGATGTGCCAAGCGGTGGAGAAGGCAGGGGTTGCCAACATGGTTTGGTACAACTACCGAAGGATCCCCGCCGTTACGTTGGCGAAGCAGATTATCGACTCAGGGAAGCTCGGAAAGATCTTCCACTATCGCGCTAACTTCCTCCAAGACTGGACCATCAATGCAGATGTACCGCAGGGTGGTGCAGCCACTTGGCGACTCGATGCGGAAGCAGCAGGAAGTGGAGTGACAGGAGATCTTCTGGCGCACTGCATCGACACTGCGATTTGGTTGAACGGCTCTATCACCGATCTTTCGGCGGTCACGGAAACATTCGTGAAAGAGCGCATGCATGCCATCACGGGGAAGAGTGAGCCGGTGAAGATCGACGATGCTTGTTCCTTCTTCTGCCATTTCCAAAACGGCTCCCTCGGTCTCTTCGAGTCGACTCGTTACGCGCGAGGCCACAAAGCTCTCTACACGTTAGAGATCAACGGGGAGCATGGTAGTATCGCGTGGGACCTCCACGACTTGCACCGCCTCAAGTTCTTCGATCATGCCGATGATTCGGTCGTGCGTGGTTGGAGAAGTGTCCACGTTTCGGATGGGGATCAGCCTTATATGGGACACTGGTGGGTTCCAGGTTTGCAAATTGGTTACGAGCATTCGTTTATCCACCAAGTTGCTGATTTCCTGAAGAGTCTTGAGACCGGCGAACCAGCGCACCCATCGTTCCGCGACGCGTTGGAAACCCAAAAGGTCTGCGATGCAGTTCTGGAAAGCGCCAAGAACCGCCAATGGGCAACCGTCGGGTAGTAGGGTGCGTGAAGTGGGTGGACGTGAAGCGTCCACCCATCACAACCCGACGCGTTAGCGAGGGATAGCGTTGTGAGTGAACGTGACCCTTGTCGAGAATGTCTCAAACGTCGGGTGGCACGTCCCTGAGGCACGAAGGGGGTGCTGGGAGACCTAGCATTGGATGCGTAGTTTCCAGTGCTATCCCTCGCTTACGCGTCGGGTTGTGATTGCGTGGCCTCGCTTGCGCGTCGGCCAAACATCCCAATCACCTTCCTATTCGCGCCGATGCGTCGTCTCAGCCTCTGGCTCGCACCCAAGCTTTAACCACGAAAGTCCCAACATCATGCATCGATCAGCGTGGCGTCTCCTTGCTGCCGTTTTGATTTTCAATGTGGTAAGCGCATTATCATTGGCGGTTGAGAAGCCTCCCAACATTGTCCTTATCTTGGCAGATGATTTGGGATTTTCTGATTTAGGATGCTATGGGGGTGAGATCGAAACTCCCTGCCTTGACGAACTCGCTTCTCGTGGGGTTCGGTTCACTCAGTTCTATAACGGTGGTCGCTGCTGCCCGACGCGTGCTTCTCTCCTGACTGGTTTGTATCCTCATCAGGCAGGGATTGGGGGGATGGCGGATGATCATGGCGTTCCTGGTTATCGGGGATTTCTGAACGATCGTTGCGTTACTATTGCCGAGGCATTGAAGCCTGCAGGGTATGCCACGTTGATCTCCGGCAAATGGCATGTCGGAGTTCGCCCCGGAGAGTGGCCGCTCGACCGAGGGTTCGAACGGTTCTTTGGGACACCTACTGGGGGAGGAGCTTACTTCAAGGATACGCTCGAACTTCAACCCTTTGCTGATCGTACTTTCAGCGTTCCGTTTGTGGACGATCAGAAGGTGATTGAAGCGCCGGATGATCTGTACGCAACTGACACCTTCACCGATCATGCGATTCGGTTCATTGATTCTGCAGCGCGCGACACGCGTCCGTTTTTCTTATACGTAGCCCATTTTGCCCCCCACTGGCCGCTCCAAGCCAAACCCGAAGATATCGCCAAATACCGAGGTCGTTACGACGCCGGTTGGGAAGCTATCCGGGCAAGGCGTCACCACAAACAACTTGAACTGGGGGTGGTTTCCCCAGAATGGACTCTCAGTCCGCGCGATCCCAAAGCCCAGGCTTGGGAGGAGATGGCGGAAGAGAAGCGGCAGGATCTGGCTCATCGCATGGCGGTCTATGCGGCGCAAGTCGATTGCCTGGATCAAAATGTTCAGCGTCTGGTTGCCAAACTCAAGGAAGTCGGCCAGTTCGAGAACACTCTGCTCGTCTTTCTCTCCGACAACGGTTGCAGCGCGGAGGGGGAACTCGGGGGCTTCAACAGGGGGCTTCCTGAAGCGCCGATCGGTACAGGAAAATCGTACGCTAGTGTTGGTCTGGAGTGGGCCAACGTCTCCAATACTCCGTTTCGTAGCTACAAGAGGTACACGCACGAGGGAGGGATCGCGACTCCCTTGATCGTTCATTGGCCGCAGGGAGTTCCCCCGAAACTGCACGGTACATTCGTTCACGATCCGGGGCATGTGATCGATCTCTTGCCAACTTTTCTGGAACTCGCTGGGACAGAGGCTCCACGAGAGCGAGCGGGGAATGCGGTAATCCCGCTGGAAGGGGAGAGCTTTGCCGGCGCCTTACGTGGTGAACCATTTCGTCGGGGGCCCCTCTATTGGGAGCATTTGGGGAATCGAGGCATCCGCGTTGGTGCCTCCAAGCTAGTCGCTGCCCGGAATGAGGAATGGGAACTTTACGATCTCGCGACGGACCGAACGGAACTCAACAATCTTGCATCCAGCCAACCGGACCGTGTTTCCGAACTCAAGTTGCAATGGGAGGCCTGGGCAGACCGAGCAGGAGTTCTACCCTGGCCCGTACGCCGCAACCGATAAAAACAGCATTCCGATCGGTTAGGAGAGTCTCAAATGGTACCGCTCGAATCGTCGCATTCGGAAAGAGACGCAGGGGCGCAGAGACGCAGGGGCGCAGAGCAGAACACCTTTGTGCGGCAAGGGTGGCACGCTCAGAGCGAAGCGATGGGCGTGGCTTTCCCCAGGGCTAGCCTGACGCATCGGTGGTAAGAGGGTGGACGCGAAGCGTCCCCCAACAACCCGTGGCGTAAGCGAGGGACAGCGTCGCAAGTGCACGTAGACCTTGTCGGGAATATCTCAGGCGTTGGGTGGCACGTCCC
>CAYMXM010000416.1:0-5088 GCA_964394065.1 uncultured Pirellula sp.
TTTTCCCAAGGTGCCAGGCACCTTCCGGGACGTTTTGAACGGTGCCTGGCACCGTTCGGAACCCCCGTTCGGAACCCAATCGCGGGCATCTGGGGACTTATTAAGCTTCGAGCAAGCCGATACTTTCTGGTGATACCAGGTTTTGCTCTGCTCATGTGGGCGGTACTAGTTGCCTATGCACGCATTCCTCCCCCTTCCTACTGGAGTCATGTGACGCTCATCAACCAAACGGGGCGTCCTCTGGCGACGGACCATTTCAACTTTCCCCAAGTTGCCGCGGATGGAATTACAACTGTAAGTGGGGAAAAGTGGGGGACCTCAATGAGACCCCTTCGATTTCGTTGGTGGTACGGGAACATGGCAGACGAGTCCCTAAATTACTTTGAGGTCAAAGCGGATTACCCCAAAAGTACTAAACGTGGTGATTATTTAGAAATCATTTTCCGCGAGGATGGCACAGTCGAGCTAGTCGCGACCGCGAGGAAACGAAAGTAGCCACCGTCCGCTTTTTGCCACAGGCAGAATCCGCAAGAACCATCAACAATTGAGATGGGGCAATGACGAGTTGGTTGGAGAGTTGTCACTAGGGGCGCGGGAGGTGCCTAGCACCGTTCGAGTCTTCCAACCGAATAAAACTCAGCGCAGAGTCGCGAAGATGCAGGGATGCGGAGAAGAAGATCGCTCTGCCTCTACGTTTCTTCACCGAAGCCTTCCCAACTCCTTCCCGTCCAATACACTACTCCTAAGGCGATCGGCAGATAAGTTTTTACCATTTCCTCTCGTGGCCCAAGCGTCTCGGCCGGAGTCGCAAAGACTGTTCCGGGCGAGACGCCCGGGCCACGGTGGTAGTTTGATATCTGCCGCTCGCCTAACGCTAGCGAGCTCTTTTTTGAGTTGCGGTGGGGTGTTTTCTGAGAATCTTTGTTGCGGATGGGCGAGTTGGATGAGCCGGTACGAATACGATGTGATTGTGGTCGGCGCCGGACATGCGGGGACCGAAGCGGCTCATGCGGCGGCTAGACTCGGAGCACGAGTCGCTCTTCTGACCGGGAACCTCGACACGGTCGGGCAGATGAGTTGCAACCCTGCCATCGGTGGGGTGGCAAAGGGACAAATCGTTCGGGAGATCGATGCCCTTGGGGGACTCATGGGTTCGGCGATCGACAAAACGGGGATCCAGTTCCGATTGCTAAACAGCCGCAAAGGCCCTGCGATGCATTCCCCACGCGCCCAAGCCGACAAGAAAGCCTACCAATTCGAGATCAAACGGGTCATCGAAGAGACTCCCAATCTGGACCTTCGGCAAGAACTGGTCGAGGAACTCCTCACCGAAGAAATACCCTCTCGCCGCATCCTCGGGGTCCGAGTACGAGGAGATGCGATCTATCACGCACCTGCTGTCGTCATCACCACCGGCACCTTTCTTCAAGCGGTCATGCACACCGGTGAAGCCAAAACCGAAGGAGGCCGCGCGGGAGAAGGAACGAGTTCCGGCATTAGCCAGTCCTTTGGCTCCCTCGGCTTTCGGGTCGAGCGGTTCAAGACGGGCACACCGGCTCGGTTGAACAGCCGAACGATCGATTACTCTAAGACGGAGATCCAACCAGGAGATGAAACTCCTCAACCTTTCTCCTACATGACCGACCGACTTCCGGAACCCCAGGTTCCTTGCTGGATCACTTATACGAACGAAGCCGTTCACGAATTAATCCGTGCGAACCTCCATCGCGCTCCGATGTACTCGGGACAAATTCAATCAACAGGGCCACGCTACTGTCCATCGATCGAAGACAAAATCGTACGCTTTGCGGATCGAGATCGCCATCAACTTTTCTTGGAGCCGGAGGGACGAAACACCAACGAAGTCTACGTCAACGGAATCTCCACCTCTCTGCCTCGCGACGTACAAGATCAGATGATGAAGCTGATCCCCGGGTTGGAGAACGCGCAAATCATGCGTTACGGGTATGCCGTCGAGTATGACTATTGCCCTCCCGATCAGTTGACTCCGTGGCTTGAGACAAAGCTCGTGAAAGGACTCTACTTCGCCGGCCAACTCAACGGGACCACCGGTTACGAAGAGGCCGGCGCACAGGGGCTTATCGCCGGTGCAAGCGCTGCGCTCCGACTGCAGGGGAAGGATGGTTTGATCCTCTCAAGAGACTCCGCCTACATGGGAGTCCTCGTCGATGATCTTGTCACTTGCGGAGTCGACGAACCCTATCGAATGTTCACGAGCCGGGCGGAATATCGAATGATGTTGAGACAAGACAACGCCGACCGACGCTTGACGGAGCTAGGGCACCAACTCGGACTGGTAGATAGCAGCCGCTACAGACGCTTTCAAGAAAAGCTTTCCGAAATCCAAGCAGCGACGAAGAGAGTTGCGGCGTTGCGAATCGGGGATGTACCAGGAGACAAATATCTGCGACGCCCCGAAGTGACCTGGGAACAGCTCGCACTGCAGTTCCCGGAAGAGCTTGGGGAATTCCGACGTGAAGTCGCCGAACAAGTGGAATACGACATCAAGTACTCGGGGTATATTGCAAGACAACAAATGCAGGTCGAACGACAAAATCGGATGGCCGACAAAGTGATTCCAGATGGCTTCAGCTACAACGCGATTGTCAGCCTTCGCGCAGAAGCGAAACAAAAGCTGAACCGAATTCGCCCTGTAAGCTTGGATCAGGCGAGCCGAATCAGCGGGATCACTCCCGCCGATATCAGCTTGGTGCTTGCCTATATCGAAAACCCAAAGCTCCGCGGAGGATAACTCCGAAGGGGAGAACCCCAAAATTCCCTTGTTTATTTGATGCGGATATCCACACGCGCATAACCGCGAGGTTCGAGAAGGGATTCGATCGATTTTGAGGATCGCATCAAACGCTAAGTCTTTCTCCGGGATGGTTTTAGCGGATATGAGGGGCTGGCGAACGGGTTCTGTGCCGTTTGTTGCTGCCGCGACGAAATGTCGCGAAGGAAGGGGATCGGTTTGCCGATGCTAGCAAATACTGAGGGTTGCAAGTAGTTGCGTGTTGGGAGTCGGCCCCTATACTGGCTCCCCTAATCGTAGCCGACAGAAATTGCCTAAGCCGCACAACTTGACATTTGTCACACTTGATCCTACTCCTTTGACCCGCGATTGACGGCAGTATCGGCGTAAAGACTTTGCAGCACGTTTGCGATGGATGGAAGCAAACGGCGAGATGGACCTCGCAGCTCAGAGTGTTGAAATTACTTCTCCTAACCTAAGGAAAGGGTCCACGATGTTGCACGTTGCGGCATTGATGCTATTCGCCATGTTGGATGGTTCCACATCCACGATGTCTGTTGTTCCGGCTACTGCGACAAAGGCTGAGGAAGCGATTCCTTACGATGTTGCCTACCGGCAAGCACAGAAAGAGAAAAAACCTCTGGTCGTCCTCGTCGGGGCGGACTGGTGTGTGGCTTGCAAGACGATGAAGGCCGACACGATCGTGCCGATGACCAAGGCTGGGCAACTGAAAGAAGTTGTCTTCACCCAGATCGACAAGGATGCCCATCCAGAACTCGCGTCACAAATGATGCAAGGGAATACCCTCCCTCAAATCGTTGTGTTCTGCGAGAGCGAACAAGGCTGGAAACGATTCTCACTGACCGGGATGCAAACCGAGCGGCGGGTCAAAGAACTGATCGGCCGCGCTGCAGAGGTACTGCCAAAACGACGATAGTGTGGGTGGGCCCTCGGGCACTATCCTTACCTAGCTCGTAACGAAGCAGGAGTCGCCCTCCCCCCGGGGAGGCCTGACGCATCGGTGGTAAAGGACCAGCGCAAGGGTGGCACGCTCAGAGCGAAGCGATGGGCGTGGAGGACTTCTCGGAACATTGGGAATAGCCTCAAAACATCACGCCCATCGCTTCGCTCTGAGCGTGCCACCCGGCGCCTGAGATATCCGACAAGGGCTACGTTCACTCGCAACGCTATCCCTCGCTAACGCCACGGGTTGTGATGGGGGACGCCTCGCGTCCTTAATCCTTCTTCTTCAACTCCCGAATCATCTCTTTTAACTCCGCGATCTCCTTTCGCAGTTCTTCGATTTCCTTCTTCAGCTCATCCTGAGAAGCGATTACCCCGAATTGTGGCGGGATTGCAATATTGCCGGGTAGGGAGCCCCCCCCCTGCGGCATCGGCCGTCCCACGATCCAGCCTTGTGCCCCGTTGCCGGGCATCACCCAACCAAAAGGGGGGTGACTCGGAAAGGTCATGCCATCAAGGTCATCCAATTGGACCGAGACTTCGATCTTTGCCGGCTTCACCTTCAATGTGAGTGTCTCTTCACCACGGACTACCTCCAGTTCCAGCTCCTTATCTTCCTTTCCAGCTGTTTGAACTCCCTTCATCAATTGCTCTACCGACTTGAGTGGTTCGCCATTCATTTTGGTCAAGCGATCCTCTCCTTGGATTCCAATCTTAGCAGCCGGAGTATCTTCCCCGACCGCTTCCACGACAACGCCCCCTTCATCCTCCCCCTCCGAGTCCTTGGTCATGGGTCTGCATTGTACTCCGATTCGATAGGTGGGGTTGCCCATCGCTTGCTGCAACAACCTCTTCATTCGCTCCTCGTCGGGATAGACAGTTCGAAGCTCTCGAAGATTCAGGACAGGAAGTTCCTGATCTTTGTCTTTTTCCTTATCTTTCTCCTGCGCTACCGCAGCAGAACTAAATACAGCGGTCGCCCCGAGAATTAAGAACGTCGGTGCAGCCAAGTGTTTAAATACTTTTTTCATGTTTCATTCCTTTACGCTAAACAACGAAATCAAACTCAATAGTTGTAGGGTGTGTGAAGTGGTCGCCTTTCCATCTCTAATAACAAGTCGCACCAGTCCCCCCTCTTTTGCAATCACCATTGCATCTCAAGCGACCACGGAACACACCGGATACGTAGTTGGCACCATCGGGCTTTAAACTTAGTTGGTGTTACTAGCACTTCTACCCCTCACCCCCAGCCCCTCTCCCCGAAGCGGGGCGAGGGGAGCAGAACTCTAAAGCGCAACGCGTGCTAGGACGCCAAAGCGGTGTCTGGTGGGGACAAGCCCCATCCAGACAAG
>CAYMXM010000417.1:0-5074 GCA_964394065.1 uncultured Pirellula sp.
GACAGCGCTGGCAACCAGACATCCATCCCAGGGCTCACAGCACGCCCTTCGTGCCTCACGGACGTGCCACCCGGCGCCTGAGATATTCCCAACAAGGGCCACGTTCACTCGCAACGCTATCCCTCGCTTACGCCACGGGTTGTGATGGGAGGCCGCTTCGCGTCCTCCCCCTTTCTCCCGGAAGTGTTGTTTAACGGAATGAATTCCGTTCTACCAGTCAAGCCAGACTACTGGTTGTTCGCTGTGACACCGGGCCAGTCGTCGGTGCGGAATGGGGTGACGGGCAAGCCGTTCGCGCTGAAGAGATTGCAAATGGGATTGTCGGCCCAAGCGTATCGGACAGCGACTGGATTCTTCACTTCAGGGCTAGAGACTTCAACTCGTTTGTCGGCAAGAATCTTCGCGGTCGCCTTGTAGAACTTCTTGTCTTCCCCTGCGATCGTGAAGCCGATCACTTCGTTGACATCGAAGGGACGCCAGCCTGGACCAACATGGTTAAAGGTTAAGACGATCTTTCCATCTCCCTTTTCCATCGATCCATAGCGAGGGCTTTGGTAGTCGATCTGCTTGCCGTATTGAGTTGCGAGAGCCCATCGTGCAAGTCGCTTCCCGACATCTTCCTTGTTCGTCGGGTGAATGTCCTTGCCTTCTCCGATATCGATGATGACCGCTTGGCCTGAGTTCGGTACGGAGTCGAGGGCCATCGTTTGCGCTTCTCGAAGTTCAGCCCAATCGCTGTCGCCTGGTTCTGATACTTCTGCTTTGAAGTCAGCCAACTGAACCCAATAGAACGGGAAATCTCCTTGTCCCCAAATATCTCGCCAGTTCTTGATCATTCGTGGAAAGAGAGTTCGGTATTGATAAGCGCGCCCTGCATTGGATTCCCCTTGATACCAGATCGCTCCCTTGATGCCGTAGCCGACATGGGACTTGAGAACACCGTTGTAGATATTCCCTGGACGCGCGTTTCCTCGCATCTGACCGGTGAGCTGTTGGAGCTGTTGGTTTTCTTGATTGGTTCGCCCCTCCTTTTTCGAGAGGTCCTCAAATCGGGATTCAATACCAACCCATCGGTTCAGCAATTGCGGAAACTCGGAACCGACGATCTCTCGATCGATCCAAGCTTCACAGGAGGAGCCACCCCAAGCGTTGTTGATCATACCGACAGGTACACCGGTCGATTGTTGAAGCTGACGTGCAAAAAAGTACCCCACGGCTGAGAAGTCACCGATGTTGTCGCCGACAGCAACCTTCCACTTGCGATCGTCATGGCTCCAGATCTCTTCTTGGGAGCCGACTTGGGGGAAGTTAATCATCCGAATCGTTGGGAAGTTCGCCGCGAGCTTTTCCAAGTCCGCGTCGTTGCTTCTGTTGATCGACCATTGCATGTTCGACTGTCCGGAGCAAATCCAGACTTCGCCGATGAGAACGTCCTTCAGTTCGATCGCACTCGAGCCAGAAACCTTCAACGTGAGAGGCTCCCCGAGCCCCATCGCTGGGAGCTTTGCTTTCCAATCCCCCTTTTCGTCTGCCTTGGTCGCAACCGATTTATCGCCGAGGGTAATGGTGATGGTTTCACCCGCCTCTCCCTTGCCCCAGATGTTGTTCTCCTGACCTTGTTGCAGCACCATATGGTCGGAAAAGATGTTGGGAAGTTTGATCTCAGCTTGGGCGGTCGCGGCTGTTGCGACCATCGAAGCGATAAGGGAAGGGATTAGTAAACGCACTTTCATGGTGGGTTCCTCAAAAAGGAGAGAAAACGGGGTAAATCTTGCAGGCCTATATCATACTAACGATTTGCCGCCAAAACATGTGGTGTCCGTAAGCGACGAAAATCAAAGTTCCCAACAAGGCCATCGCCGGGTTCCCAAGGAGTTTCCGACTAGGTAGGAGAACGAGCAATCCTGCAACCATCGCGACGGGGAAAATTACGGCACACGCCTGCCAGCCAAGAACGGAGCCGAGCAGGATTCCGGAAAGAATCCAATGCCAAATCCCATGGGATTCCACAAGGCGCGCGAAGGGGAACGAAGTAAGCCATGCAATCACCAGCCCTCCGATTCCACCTAAAACAATCGTGACCGCCGGCGGATATAGGCTCCACACCCCACCCCGTGGCTCGGGCATCTCCCCCGAGATCGCATCCCACGGCACAAACTCCAATTCCGGTCGAATCCACTTGGCCAGGGAAATCAATCCAACGAAAATCAACCATCCCTTCCATGGAAAGGAGAGGCGTTCCATGCTCGAGGCAGCCAGCATCACCAACGCTGCGAAGAGAAAGGAATGTTGAAAATAGGCAGAGAGGAGAAGCCCTTTGGGATTGAGGAGCGTGAACTCCAACCCTTCGTGAGGAAGAATCAACCAGTTCGGTAGGTTGCTTCCACCAGTTGTCAGCTCTCGGAACAACAGCCCGATGAAAAGAAACCCGATGAGAACTTCCATCCAGAGGTAGCGAGTGGCGATCGGCAAGTGGCAAAAGGCGCAGCGTCCTTTGCACCAGAGCCACCCAAGTACTGGCGTGTTGTGGATAAACTTCAAGCGGTTATTGCAAAAGGGGCATTTGGAACCGCCAAAGGTTACGCCTCTTCCTTGCGGCCATCTCCCTGCGACGACGTTGAAGAAACTACCGATGCAGGCTCCGAAGTAGAAGAACCAAAAGATGGTTAGGAATCGAACCGTTCGTACCAATACGGGGTTCGGTAGCTCTATCAAAAACTCCCGTCCCTTCGGCTTTGCTTCAAACCATTTCGCAACAGCCCGCTCCAAGTGGGCCAGTGGGAAGACATACAGATACCAAAGGAGCAGGAGCAGAAGGGTGAGGCTGACGAGATACCAGTTTGGCCGAATCCTCTTTCTTCGCCGTCTCAGCTTGGCAGGAATCTGAGGCTCTAACGCACTTGATATTGCAAAGCTATTCCCTACCAGGCAACGCTGCGAAGCATCTTCTTCAGGGGAATTGGGCCTTTCCTCACCGTGACCCGGGCGTCTCGCCCGGAGTGGCGAAGGCTCCTCCGGGCGAGACGCCCGGGCCACGAACGAATCGCTCGGTGAGGAATGGGAATTCATATCGTCATTACTCAAAACGCAGCTCGTTGCTTTTGGAATTGATTGAGCAGATCCTTCAGCGGATCCTTCGCTGGAATTGGGGGGGAGGATTGTACACCATTTTTGTAATCTCGTTCGGAGAGCCGACGAACACCTCCTGGATTTTCTTGCTCTTCGGCGATGCGATGGACATCCAGTCGCGAGCCCTCGGTGAGTTCCCCTCCTGGAGGTAATAAGAAAAAGCCGATACTGCGAGGTTGAAAGTTGACATCTTCGATGGGGTTGGGGCTGGTCCCCGTTCGGTCGATCGCGATCGATTGAAGGAAGATTTCGTAGACACTCAGATCATAGAGGATGCTCGGAGGAACTGGCGTCGTGTACTGCTCCTCCGCCCAATTACCAAACCCGTCCCGGATCGAAACGGTTTCGATGATCGTCCCACCGGCATCCCGCTCGATGGTCACAGGTAGTTGACTTCCTGCAGGGATTCTCAGCTTTTGAGGGGATTGTTGCGATCGGCGATCGGCCAACAGAATGAGGAGTTCGTCTTGGTGCGTGTTTGCGAGAAGGATTTCGATAGGTGGAAGTGGCGGGTTGGGGACGAATTGATGGCTCGTCGTTTGGTACTGGGGTACGGGAATCGAGATCACCGGAACTTGCGGGTACCAGACTTGCCAAGGGCTATAAACCATCGGTTCGAGAATCAATCCACCCGTTGCAGGGAAGGCTAAACACATGCCAGGAGAGAAGAGACTTTCAAAGAGATACCCACCTCCCGCGACATTGTGCAATCTCCAAACCTGTTCGATCCCACCATGAATGGGATACAAACCGATAGAAGGGGCAACGCGAGGTGGACGTCTCCCTCTCCCTGGAGCCACCCCTGGTGGAAGGATTGCATCCTCGCCTGCCCCCAAGGCTAACCAACGATCTCCGACTTGCCGCTGGAGTCTCACCAAGTCCTTGCCAACAGGATTGACGAACCAAGCGGAGGATCGCTCGTTTGGATTGGGAACCAATTGAAATCGTTGTTCCCCCGCAAGGCTTAAGTACTTACGGTCTCGTTCTCCGATTGCGAATTGAAAAGGAGTTAGTTGCGGAAGGTTCTGCATTCCATCTGCAGGGGCTGGTGGGGGAGGAGGCATCGGCGCGCCAGGTGGCGTCATCGGGGGAAGTACCGCCGCGGGACGGTCTTCGCTGCGCGTAAGATGGACTGTCATGCGACTGGTTGCGAACTGAATTTTGCCTTGATGCAGAGTGCCGATTTGCATGTTCCCGGCCCCTCGCGCTGGCCAACGAATGACTTGCTGGAGCTCACGAGAGCTATACCCGATGAAGTTCCCTTCAGGAGTATCGTACCGTTTCAGTCGGGTGTAGTTGGACTTTGTCCCGTCGGGAGCAACGATACTCAAGGACTCTTCCGTAAGTGTCGCGATAGACGGGCGTTCCAGTCCAGGAGCGATCAGTTCAAAGGTCCCATAGGGAGCCGAGTTCCCTTGTGGAACGGGAATCGCAAAAGCCGGATGAACGAAAAGGATGACGACCAATAAAGGAGCAAACCAAGGAATTTCCCTTACTGCTATGCGTGAAGGACGATCTGCCAGGTTCATAGTAAGGTGTAAGGTGTAAGGTGTAAGTGGTGAGGTGAGGAAGGAATGCAATGTTGGTGGTGGTTTCAGTCGCGTTGTACCCGTCAAACAATTCTACCTCACCATAGCGTAGGGTGGGCTCGCGCATCGGTGTTAAGGGGCTCCTGAAAACACGGGCTCAGAAAGAATCGTGGGAAGAACCACGAATCGAACGAATCTTACGAATCAGGTTTGAGGGGTGAGGCTTGAGACTTGAGGAAGAAGAGGGCTTCACCCTATCTCTCATACGCTTCTTCCTTAAGCCTTATCCCCTAAGCCTCACCTTCCGTGTCTTCCGTGGTTCCCCCCAACGCCCCTTTTTTATTTTTTCCCACTTTTTTCCAATTTTGATTTGAGGTTGACCTCGCTTGTCCGGTTTTCTTACATTTCCGATATTA
>CAYMXM010000418.1:0-5068 GCA_964394065.1 uncultured Pirellula sp.
CTTCTCCCCCAAAGGGGGCGAAGGGAGCCGAAATCTTGAGTGCGCCGCGATCTCTAGCCCGTTCAAATCGGGAAGTTATTTCGGGACTGTTCCGAAGCATTTTTTAATTCAACGCAGGGACGCAGAGGAGTTGGACTAAAAGAAGTTTAAATCTCCGCGACTCTGCGCCTCCGCATCTCTGCGTTGAATTTAACTAACCGTTGAAAGCGTAGAACAACGCGGGGAGCCCTGGGATGGAGGCCGTCAACGGAGGGCTCGCGTCCTACCGCTTGCTATTGATTTTTCCTACGGAACAATGCTTGTTGCGTGGCCAGAAGAAAAAGCTTGGGGAAAACCTTTTGTCTCTATAAAAGTGTACAATAGGTCGTTGAGTAATTTCCTCTCCTTCCGCGTCGCGACTACAAGGTTTGAACCCAAGGTTTCGTGAGCGAGGGATCCTTCGAATTGAGGCACATGGGGCACGGATGACATGAAAGATACTCTCGCAGTCATACTCGCTGGGGGCAAAGGAACGAGACTGGAACCATTGACTCGCGATCGAGCGAAGCCTGCTGTTCCGTTCGGAGGAGGCTACCGTATCATCGACTTTGTTTTGTCGAACTGCCTCAACAGCGGCATTCGGAAGATGCTGGTCTTAACGCAGTACAAGGCGATGAGTCTCGATCGTCACATCAACCTAGGATGGCGAGGTTGTTTCTGCCGAGATCTGGATGAATTCATCGATATCGTTCCACCTCAACAACGGATCGATGAGAATTGGTACCAGGGGACTGCCGACGCGGTTTATCAAAACATTTATGCGATCGAGATGGAACGGCCCAAGTATTTGTTGATCCTGGCAGGGGACCATATCTATAAAATGAACTACGGAGCGATGATTCGCTACCACATTGAGAGGCAAGCGGATTTGACGATCGGAGCTCTCCGCGTCGATCTCGAATCGGCTCGGGAGTTCGGGGTGATGCAAACCGATGAGCAGCAACGGGTCGTCGGTTTTCAAGAAAAGCCACAAAAGCCTATCGCGATTCCCAACGATCCGAATCACGCGTTAGCCTCGATGGGAATCTACGTCTTCAACACCCGATTCTTATTTGAGCAGCTCTGCCAAGACGCAAACGATCCAAAAAGCGCTCGGGATTTTGGAAAGAACATCATCCCGTCGATCATCAACACTTCGCGCGTCGTTGCCTTTCCATTCCAAGATGAGAATCGCAAACGAGAAGCCTACTGGCGAGACGTTGGAACGCTCGATGCGTTTTACGAAGCGAATATGGATCTCGTAGGAATCGACCCACAACTCAATCTCTACGATGCCAATTGGCCGATCCGCACTCACCAACCCAACCTTCCACCACCCAAGTTTGTCTTCGGTTCCCAAGGTGAAACCGATCGGGTGGGAATGGCAGTCGACTCGATCATATGCCCGGGGACGATTGTAAGTGGTGGGCGTGTGGAGCGAAGCGTTGTTGGACCGCGCAGCAGAATCAACTCCTACGCCCACGTTGCCGATAGCATTCTTTTCGAAGGGGTCGAGGTGGGGCGCCACGCGAAGATCCGAAACGCGATCATCGATAAGTATGTCCGAATCCCCTCGGGAATGGAGATCGGCTACGATCTAGATCTCGATCGCTCCCGTGGATTTACGATCTCCAACAATGGAATCGTTACCGTCGCTAAGACCGAGGACTTGTCGATGTTCGCCGAGCTCCAGCCTGGCAAGTTGAGCCGATCCGATTTCGGAGACTCTAGCAGCCCCCCTCACTGGTATGAAAGAACAGATGGGCTTGCGACTTCGGTCGCAGATTGGAACCTTCGTGAGGAGCGGCGATGAGTCCATCTCCCATTCACTACCTGCTAGTTGGACTCCTCTTTGGTACGACTTGCATGGCGCTTGGACTCGCGTTGGGCGTTTGGATTTCCAAAAGGTTCACCCTACCCGTGGATGAACCCAAGCAACCACCTCAGCCTCCTCCCCCCTTCCCTGAGGCGACCGATCAGATCCTCAGCGCTATTCGGAATTTGGCGAGCTGGACCTCCGAGTTTTCAGAGGACTTCAATCGATATCAATCGACGATGAACTCTCTTCAGCTACGAGCCGCCGATGAAGGTTCGATGCAGACGAAGGGAGAGGTGAAGGAGATTTTGGATCAGATTGTCGCTGCGAACCAGCATCTGCAAAGAAGGCTTGAGGAAGCCGAACTCAAGCTGGAGAGCCAAACCAAACAACTGGCCAATTTTTTTACCGAAGCCCGGACCGATGCGTTGACCGGCCTTCTGAACCGACGCGCTTTCGACCGATCGATCGACGAGCATTTCAACGAGTGGAGTACTTCGGAGACGATCTTTTCTCTCGCCCTACTCGATATCGATCACTTCAAATCGATCAACGACACCTACGGCCATCCCGTCGGAGATGTCGCTCTTCAAGAGTTCGCACGACATCTTCGGGAAAATGTTCCCGATCAAGGAGTCGTCGCTCGATACGGTGGCGAAGAATTCGCAATTCTCTTGAAGATGGATCTCCATTCTGCGGCAGCTGCCATCGAACAACTCAGGACGATTATCGATGAAGCCCACTTCGAGGTGGAGGGGCAAGTTCTATCGGTAACGATGTCGGGAGGGGTATCACAGATCCTGCCTGAAGATCGAATCGGAAAACTCGTTCGTCGAAGCGACGAAGCCCTTTACTCTGCGAAGTTGGCGGGAAGGAATCGAGTTTTCACCCACAACGGAGCTCTTTGCGAAGTATTTGGAACCCGGACGGCAGCTCTGGTTGCACCTGCTCCGGTCATCGCGCCAACAACCCCGGCTATCGAATCCGAACCCACCGACCCCCTCGAAGAGAAAATTCTTCAACAAATCGATCACCTACTTAAACGCCCCGCCGAGTCGTAAGCGACGCCCGAAAATCACAACCCGTGGCGTAAGCGAGGGACAGCGCTGGCAACCAGGCATCCATCAAAACGTATCACAGCACGCCCTTCGTGCCTCAGGGACGTGCCACCCGACGGCTGAGATTCCCGACAAGGGCTACGTGCACTCGCGACGCTGTCCCTCGCTTACGCACGGGTTGTGATGGTGGGGACGCTTCACGTCCCCCCCTTAACTCCAATGCTTCAGGCCACCTCCAGCCCCCTGGCAGGGGGGAGCGAAAATCCAATGGGGCGAAGCCCCTCACTACTCACTACTCACTACTCACTACTCACTACTCACTACTCACTACGAGCTCCGTCCGATGCTATGGACTTCAAACCCCAGTTCGTGGAGTTTCTCGCGTTGAACGATATTCCGTCCATCGAAGAGAAACGCGGGGCGGTGCATGGACTGAAGGACCCGTTCGGCATCGAAGTCCTTGAACTCATCCCATTCGGTCAATATGGCAACCGCATGCGCTTGATCAGCAGCATCGTATAAGTTTTCGCAAACGGTTACATTCTGCTCGATTAGCTCTTTGTGAACATCGGAGAGGGTTCCCAGCGCATCGTGAAAGGCTTCCTTCAAGTCTTCCCGAACTTGATGCTCGGAGACTTGCGGGTCGTAAATCGCAAGCCTCGCCCGCTCTTCGAGAAGATCTCGACAGACGTAGATCGCCGCCGATTCTCTTGTGTCGTTGGTGTCTTTTTTGAACGCAAATCCCCAGATCGCAATTCGTTTGTTCGAAACCGTGTTGAACATCGTTCTAACAATTCGCTCGGAAAAACGTCTCTTCTGATGGTCGTTCATGATCACGACCTGCTCCCAATACGCTGCGACTTCGGGCAATCCGAAGTGCTCGCAGAGATAGACGAGGTTGAGGATATCTTTCTGGAAACAGGAGCCACCGAAGCCAACCGACGCTTTCAGGAACTTGGCACCGATGCGCGAGTCGGTCCCGATCGCTCGCGAGACTTCATCGACATCGGCCCCTGTCGCTTCGCACAAGGCGGAGATTGCATTGATCGAGGAGACTCGCTGCGCTAAAAAGGCGTTCGCGGTGAGCTTCGACAGTTCGCTGCTCCACAGGTTGGTGGTCAGGATCCGTTCGCGCGGAATCCAACGTCCATAGATGCTCGCCAACTGTTCGATGGCCGAGGAGGACTCTCCACCGATCAGGACGCGATCGGGTTGGAGAAGGTCTTGGATCGCCGTCCCCTCCGCGAGAAACTCGGGGTTGCTCAAAACATCGAAAGATCCGTCGCTCGTGGAATGGGAAAGAATTCGCTTCACCGCCTCCGCCGTTCGGACTGGCAGAGTCGATTTTTCGACAACGATCTTGTGTTCGTTCGAATGCTCCGCGATCGTTCGAGCACATTTTTCGATGAACTCTAAGTTGGCAGCACGCCCTGCTCCGATCCCGAACTGTTTCGTAGGAGTGTTCACCGCCATGAAGATGATATTCGATTCGCGGATCGCTTCAGCAATGTTGGTGCTGAACTTCAAGTTACGACCTCGAGCCTCTCGCACCACGTCATCGAGCCCCGGTTCATAGACCGGTAGCTCGGCCGAGTTCCACCGGTCGATTCGATTCTGATTGAGGTCGACGACGTGAACAGGGATATCGGGGCACTGCTTGGCGATCATCGCCATGGTCGGACCACCGACATAACCAGCGCCAATACAACAGATTTTGGGTTTCGGATTTTGAGGAGAAATCATGAAAATGCTGAAACCTTGGAGGGAGACGGTTAATTCGGGGATCGGAGACTACAGAGGAAGTCTAAGAGTGTAATCCGAGTTCGCTATTGAACTTTAGGCCATTTTTCACGAAATGCCAGGGATTTTGTGACATGAAAGTCTGACAGCGTGGCCCGAAAATCACAACCCGTGGCGTAAGCGAGGGACATCGCTGGCAACCAGACATCCATCCCAGGTCTCATAGCACGCCCTCCGTGCCTCAGGGGCGTGCCACCCGGCGTCTGAGAATTCCCAACAAGGGCTAGGTGCACTCCGCGACGCTGTCCCTCGCTTACGCCACGGGTTGTGATGGGGTGGACTAGGTGAAATTGTCGAGTTTGAAATGGTCACCTTCTTGGCAGCCCCGGTAGGGGCGTCTCGAACTTAGGCGTGGGCCTTGGCCCACGCTTTCCCA
>CAYMXM010000419.1:0-5042 GCA_964394065.1 uncultured Pirellula sp.
TCTAAAGCGCGGCGCGTTCTAGGACGCCAAAGCGGTGTCTGGTGGGGACAAGCCCTAGCGACGCAGTCCCTCGCTAACGCGTCGGGTTGTGATGGGGATCGGTCTTGGTGGTTTTTCATTTGCCGCTCGCCTTACCATCTAGGTTTTAATGAGCACCTGCGAGTTGCTTGCTCTCGCTCTTGCGGCCGCTCTTGATGTACTCTTCGAACTCCGCTCGATACTTGTTGATCGCTGTCTTGATCGGCCAAGCGGCTCCGTCTGCGAGACCGCAGATGGTGGAGCCAGGGATCGTTCCGATCGAAGCGGAAATCTCTAGCAAGAGATCGATATCGCTCAGCTTTCCATGTCCAGCCCGGATCCGCTCCAGGATCTTCGTCGACCAAGCAGTCCCCTCGCGACAAGGAGTGCATTGGCCACACGATTCGTGTGCAAAGAAGCGACATGCGTTGTACAAAACGTCGACCATGCTGGTGTGATCATCGATAACGATGACGGCGGCGGTCCCGAGTCCAAGACATCCCACCCGACCTGGCCCCGCGAAATCGAGGGGTGTGTCGAGTTCGCTTTCGGTCATGAATCCCATGCTGATTCCGCCAGGAACAACCGCTTTCGCTTTGCGTCCCTTCCAAACACCACCCGCATGCTTGTCGATCAAATCCCGCGCCGAAATCCCCATCGGTAGTTCGACGAGCCCTGGGGTGTTCACGTGACCACTGATGCAGTAGAGCTTCGGGCCGTAGGAACCCGCGTCGCGAGGATTGTTCGGATCTTTGGGAATCCCCATCGACATGAACCATTCGGCGCCGTTGTTGAGGATGTGGGGGATGCAAGCCATTGTCTCGACGTTGTTGACCACGGTCGGACGTCGGAATGCTCCTTCGATCGCAGGGAACGGAGGTTTGATGCGAGGCCAAGCACGCTTTCCCTCAAGACTTTCGATCAGACCGGTTTCCTCACCGCAGATGTAGGCACATGCCCCCCGGTGCAAGTGAATGTCCAGGTCGTATCCAGAACCGAGAATATTCTTCCCCAGGAGATTGTTGGCATACATCTCGTCGATCGCAGCCTTCAACGTCCGATAGCACTTCCCATACTCATATCGAAGATAGAAGTAAGCGGTCGTCGCACGGGTCGCGAAGCTACTAATGACAATCCCTTCGAGAACCTGATGAGGATCCTCTTCGATCAAAACCCGATTGTTGAATGTTCCAGGTTCGCTTTCATCTCCGTTGATACAGAGATAGATCGGGCCTTCGACGTTTTTCGGCAAGAATGTCCACTTGAGGCCGGTTGGAAAGCCTGCTCCTCCGCGCCCTCGCAGCCCGGAGGCTTTCACCGTTTCGATCACATCGGTGTTGGGCATCGACAACGCTTTTTCGAGCGCTTTGTAGCCACCATCTTGGCGATACGATTCGAGGGATTGGCTGTTGGGGCGACCGACGCGTCCTAGTAGGACCGGTTTGAATTCCGTGTTGCTCATCCGTTTCCTCGCACTTGTTTCTCGACATCGTCGGCGGTAACTCGGAGGGATAGCTCGTCGTTCACGAGCATGCAAGGAGCTCCGTCACATGCCCCGAGGCACTCAGCAAGCTCCAGCGTGATCTGTCCGTCCGCTGTCGTTCCACCCGGTTGAATTCCCCATCGCTCACACAATTCGGCGAGGAGCTCTTCTCCACCACGCAACATGCAAGGGAGCGAACGACAGATCCAGACGCGCACCTTCCCGAGAGGATCTTCCTCGGTTCGGAAGAATCCGTAGAAGGACATCGTGTCGTGGACTTGGGCGGGGGAGAGATCGAGGATCTCCGCGATCTCTTTCATCGCTCGGTTGCTGACGCAGCCGGTTTCTTCTTGGACGACGTGCAGTGCAGGGAGGGTGACCGCTTGCTTGCTCGGATATCGACCGAGGTGGTCCTCGATGACCTTTTTGGCATTGGGACTAAGTTCGCTCATCGATCTAACTCCGCAGCAATGATGTTAAGGCTTCCAAGAACCGCACCGACATCGCTCAACATGTAGTTCCGAATCATCCGTGGGAAGAGGGAGAAGTGGATCAAAGAAGGTGGACGGGTTCGAACGCGATAGGCCCGGAACGAACCATCCCCGACGATGTAGTATCCGAGTTCCCCGTTCGGGGATTCGGTCGCCGCATAGATCGATTCCTTCGGTGCAGGCATTTGTCGGTTCGGCATGATCGTTTCGAAGTGATGGATCAATCCTTCGATGCTTCGATAAACCTCTCGCTTATCGGGAAGCCCTGCTTTGCCGGAGTCTTCGGGATAGATCGGGCCGGCAGGAAGGTTCTCGATCGCTTGCTCGATGATCTTGAGGCTTTCGAGCATCTCCATCACGCGGACTTGGAAGCGAGCGTAGGAATCTCCCTCTTGCGCGACGCAGACATCGAAATCGAAATCGTCGTAGGCGAGATAAGGTTCATCTCGTCGGAGATCTCGAACGACGCCACTTGCGCGAGCGATCGGGCCTGTCGCACCACCGGCGATCGCATCTTCGCGACTCAGGTAGCCGACATCCTTCGTCCGCTCGACGAAGATTCGGTTCTTCATAACCAGGCCGGTGAAGTCGCGATAGGCTTTGCGGAAATTGCGGCAGAACTTCCGAACCATCTCGATCCAGTCGTCGGTGACATCGTAGAGAAGTCCACCGACTCGTGTGTAAGAGGTGTGGAACCGTTGGCCGGATGCGCGTTCGCAAATCTCGTAGATGTATTCTCGTTCATTGAACGCATACATGAACGCAGTGGCCCCTCCGAGGTCGAGAACGCAGGTTCCCGTGCAAAGGAGGTGATCGTGAAGTCGCATCAACTCGGCGAAGATCGTTCGAATGTATTTGCATCGCGGGGTGAGCTCGATCCCGAGGAGCTTTTCCACGGCATGATGCCACGCGATTTCGTTCGCCATCGGAGAGATGTAGTTCATTCGATCGACGATCGTCACGTATTGATTGAAGTCGAGTACTTCCCCTAGCTTTTCGAAGCCGCTATGGAGGAAGCCGATGTCAGGCGCTGCATCCATGACGACTTCACCGTCGAGTTGGAGAACCAACCGAAGGGTCGTGTGAGTCGCCGGGTGTTGCGGCCCGAAGTTCAGGGTCCAGTAAGCTTCTTTGTGACCGGAGTCTAAGTCTGGGAGATCAAGCGTCTCTAATGGCATCGCACAATCCTCTTAGCTCTCAGCACGGGTGATGATGGGGAAGTTATGACGCTCACCTCGCCCTTTGACCGGATAGTCTTTCCGCAAAGGGAACGACTGAAACTCGTCAGGGAGAAGCAATCGCTTGAAGTTCGGATGCCCCTCGAAGAGGATGCCGTACATGTCGTAGACTTCTCGTTCGAGCCAATCCGCTCCGAACCAAACTTGAGTGGCGGAGGGGAGAGTCGGTTCCGGATCGTTCACGTGGGTCTTGACCGTGAGGCGTTCCCCCGAGTCGACGTTGAGGAGGAGGTAAACCACTTCGAAGCGATCGATCGCATTGCCGTATTCAAGAAGATCGACGCATGTGAGATCGCAGAGTTGGTTGAACCCTAGACGCTTGCAGGCTTGCAATGTTTCCAAGGTGTTGGCTGCAGGTACGATCACCCGCGTTTGATCTTGGAAGGTCGACCATTGCGTGGAAACGCCTGGCAATTCGCTTGCCAATCTCGCTTCGATTGTTTCAGCAGAAGTTTCATCCGACATCGATGGCACCACCTTAGTGAATAGGGTCGTAGGTAGGCTTGTCTAGTTTGAGTCCCCCACGTTCTCGGATTCGGATCAGCTCCTCTTCGTCGAAGCGGCCTGGGCCTTCGGGGAGAACACGGAGTTTGAACTCGCGAGCGTTGATCGTTCCACCCGACTTAATTTTGTCTTGCAGATCGATGATCGCACGAAGCAATTGTTCAGGGCGGGGTGGGCAACCGGGTACGTAGACATCGACCGGGAGAAAACGATCGATCCCTTGAACCACCGAGTAGGTATCGAAGACCCCGCCGGTACAGGCACAGGCTCCCATTGAAATACACCACTTCGGTTCAGGCATTTGCAACCAGATCCGTTGCAAGACCGGGAGCATCTTCATCACCACGCGACCAGCGACGATCATCAGGTCGCATTGCCGAGGGGTGAACCGCATCACTTCGCTGCCGAAGCGAGACAAGTCGTGGCGGCTAGCGGCCGTACTCATCAGTTCGATACCGCAGCAAGCCGTCGCGAATGGCATCGGCCAGAGGCTGTTCGCGCGCGCCCAAGAAGCCGCCGCGTCGAGCGTGGTCATGAAAATGTTATCGCCAAGCGTTTTGTTTATTTCCGTCGCCAATCGAATACTCCTTTGCGGTAAGCGACCACATAGGCCAAGCCGAGGGTCGCAAGCAACACGATAAGGACACCCAGAACCGCCGGGCGAAACTCAAGAGGAATTCCGTTGGGGGCACGCAATGCGACCGCCCAGGGATACAAGAAGAGGAGGACGATGTCGAAAACCAGGAAGAGGATCGCGATTAAGTAGAATTTAACGTCGAAGGGTTTTCGTGCATCTCCGATCGGGTCCATCCCCGATTCGTAGGGCATCTCCTTAATCCGAGTCTGCTTTTTGGGGGCTACCAGGTGCGGCAGGAGTAGCGACACTGCCGCAAATCCAACTGCGGCAAAGAGATAGATCAAAATTGGTAGGTAATTCGTCACGATTCCGAGTCCCGGGTCGAGCTGACTTTGTGAAAAACATCACAAACTTCTGCATGTATTGTAGAAAGGGGCGACTATTTGTCACCGTCAGTTTGGAAATTTTGATGGGCTGTTGGATGGGGAACCACGGAAGACACGGACGGCACGGAAAAGAAGTTGGAAGGGTGAAGTTTGAAGTTCGAAAGCGTGGCCCGAAAATCACAACCCGTGGCGTAAGCGAGGGATAGCGCTGGCAACCCGACATCCATCCAAGGTCTCGCAGCACGCCCTTCGTGCCTCAGGGACGTGCCACCTGACCCCGAGGTATTCCTGGGCTACGTGCACTCGCGACGCTGTCCCTCGCTTACGCCACGGGTTGTGATGGGA
>CAYMXM010000420.1:0-5039 GCA_964394065.1 uncultured Pirellula sp.
CGGCCCCTCTCCCCGAAGCGGGGCGAGGGGAGCAGAGTTCTAAAGCGCGACGCGTACTAGGGCGCCAAAGCGGTGTCCGACGGGGGCGGAGCCCCGGTCGGACAAGAAACGCTCAATTTTCCCAGGGAAAAACGCTTCGCATTCTTATGGCCCTGCTTTCCTCAACGAGGCAAAGAACGCATCGGGATCGTCGAGCCGTTTGGTGTCGGCTTCGCTACGTCTCGTCCAGCCGAATCCGAGTGCCTGCATATGCATTCCAGTAATATAGCCAAGGAGAAGGATGTCCGTATCGTTGGTCTTGTAGATCTCCCATCGGGAGCGAAACTCTTTGCCGCTCACGTTCACGATATCTGTGAGCTGATATCCATTTAACCCTGCTCGAGTAATGGGTATCACATCACCTGTATAAAGCCCTTCACTTTGCAGCTCGCGTACGAATCCAAAAAGATCAAAGCCTGGTTCTCCACTTCTCATAACTAACTTAAATTCGCTGTTGGTGGCCATGTTGAGAGCAAAAATTGATCGCATCCCATTCTCCACTTTCCCTGGAGCTCTAATCCCAGGTGCATCGACCGAATACCCCGCCAGGGTCAAGGTCGTCTTCCTGCTCCCAACAGCTCCAACAACCAATCCAAGCACAAGAAAACCGACCAGCCCCAAAATGCCAACTCCCAAGAGGCTGCCGCATCCGATTAGCGTGTACTTCAGACCGTTGTTGGGCCCCTTCTTCCGTTTTCGATAAGTGGTCCCACCTCCACCACCGTAGCTGTAGGTCGCTCCTCCATAGGAGGGGACGCCATAGTTGGAAGAACCATAATTGGGCTCCCCATAACCGGTGGGATACGTCGAGGGGGGCGAGGGGAGTTCGTCCCAAGGACTGGAACCCGCGTTCGATGGCTCGGGAGAGGAGGAGGCTGGCCTGTTGGGGACAGAAGGCCGAGTAGCTTGGGGACGTTTCGGAGGGGAGGTGGCCGCAGCACTCCCAGGGGTTGGGAGCTTGATCGTCATCTTACGAGCGCACTTTGGGCATTGAAGCTTTGTCAATTCTCCCGTGGGGACGAATTGGAGCTTTGCCTGACAGCCGGGGCATGTTACTTGACGTGGTGTTGACAATCGAATCCTCTTACTTCTCGTCCACTAGACCCTGCATGGTAAACTTGGATGTCATCAACGCATTCCCTCCGCTCGATCCCTCGGAGGGTTTTTGGAAGCGTTTGGGGAGGTCGACCTGCTTGTAGATGTTGAGGTCGGGCTTTCTCCCCAGTTCATCCAATTTTCCCTGAATGCTCTCTCCAGCAGCTAAGGATAAGAACGAAGGGATATTATTCGTGGTCCTGCTCCAAACCGTTTTATCTCCGTACCGAATGCGAACGATCGATTGATAATAATTCGCGATATAGGAGCCTCGCGCGATATAACTGACCGCTTGCTGTTTTGGCCCCTCGATGACTCCTTCCAAGGTGATCGGGGCAGAGGGGACTACCTTGTAACCAGCGCGCTCGGCAGCCTTCTGAAGGGACTCGCTCACTAGCGCGCCATGTTCTCCAGCCTGGTCGGTTTTTATACTCACTTCCACACCCGGGTGTAGCAAAAAGACCGAGGGGTCATTCTCCGACTTTTCCAAAGCCTCGCGCGCTGCGGGGTGAGGCATCTTCGAGGGGACGACGAGGCCCCCCTCCTTACCTTGCATCACGATGTAGGAGGTTTCTCCGACGCAAACGATCCGTTTTGCGTCTCGATACTGGCAGACTTGAATTTGCGTCGGTAGATGGAGAAGCATACCTCCTCCGAGCAAGACGTAATCCTCGTCGGGATACTCCAAGCTGTTGGAATTGCTCGAAAGGGCATTCGAGTCGATCTCGTAGATCCATTCCCCTGTTTCGACATCGAGAACTCGCAACCCAGACGCAAAGGATACCGCGATCCGCTTCTGACTCGGGCTCCACCGCACATTGACGAAATGAAGGTGAGGGGCGTTCTCAATCGGAAGGGCACATTGAACCTTCCCGGCCAAAGGATCGATAATCAAAATCATTTTCTCGTTGACGACGGCGAGGAGGCTTCCATCGATCGATGCGCTGATCGCATACTGGTGGTGGAGCTTTGCGTGCCAAGTGGGTCGGCGGGTCAGGGCATCGATGCAGACCAATCGGCCATTGGAGCCGAGAAGGACGACGCGGTTGTCCCGGAATGCGATCGCATCGGAGACCTCTGCATTCTCCGAACGGAACCCACCTCTCCCGCTATCTTGCGGCTTCTCGCTCGGGAAAGGAATCCACGTTTTGGACCTTACGATCTCTTTCCCTTTCAATCGCCACAATTGAAGTTTGTCCGCCGAATCCGTAGGACGTACTCCTTTTTCGCTCCCTTGCATCAAGACGGTGGTGCCATCGCTCAATACACAAAGAGGACCAAAATCCCCCTCGGTCTGCGCCGAATGAACAGCCCGACCACCTGCTGTGTCTAACAGAACGATGCGAGAGAGTGGTTTAGGGACCGAGAAGCTGACGGTATATCCGGCTACAGCGCGCTGCGCCTGCGGATTGACTTGGAAGCGGCGTACATCTTCGAAAAAGGAGGTCGTTCTGTTCAACGTAATCCGCTTGGTCGGCGCAGGTGGTGCTTGCGGAATCTTGATCGGCTCCCAACTCATGCCAAATCCAAGATCGAGCTCCTCCACCCGATCCCACGGAATGACGTAATCGCTATCCCATGCCTCTAACCCGCCATTGGCGGATGAGTTGGAGCCTGGGATCGATTCATCCCCTTGAGGCTTGGGAGGACTCATCCCGTTGCCCCCTCGGGGAAGTATCTGATCCACCTCTTGAAACGGGTTGGCATCCCCCTTGAGAATCGCTTGATCTGCTGCGCTCAATCGACCGATCTGGATGGAGAGGGTTTTCCCATCTTCGGTGCGCAAGTAGGCGGTGTTGTCTTTGAACTCTTGGAGAGTTGCTCGAATCTTGAACTTCCCTGTCGAGTCCGACCATTCGCGCATTTCCGATTGCGCCAGGCCGACATCGGCCGACAGTACACAGGTCGCGAATACCAAGGGGAACCAGATCGATAACGGTAGTCTCATAAGCGTCAGCCTCTTAGATATCAGTTGTTCTCGACAAAGGGGTTCTTATCGAGAATCTCTTTCGCGAGCTCTCGGACAATGGTTTCGGAATGATCGACGAATTGTTCGATCTTGGAAATCGACTCGGCAGGGATCTCATCCGCTTGCAGCGCAGCCAGGCGTTTCAGCCAATACTCCTGATGCACCCCCTCTTCTAGATCCGACATAAGGGAGAGTCGATCGAGATCGTCCAGTGGGCCTTGCCGCAAGTAGGGGCTCGGCTTCGCGGGAGTCGCCTCACTTGAGTCTGGGTCTGTAGAGGTCGGTTCCTCCGAAACGGGGCTCTTAACGTCAAGTGCAACATTGGAAGGGGTAGTGTCGCCTGTCTCGTCCCCCGAAGAGCCTGTTTCGCGCGCTGGAGAAGTCGTGCCCCGACTCGCCTCTTCTGAGGAGGATCTCTCGGAATTCAACGACCAGAACGCGAAGAACAAGGCCCCCCCAAGGAGGAGCATCGCAATGGATGCGAATAGAATTCGCTTGGGCAACCCCCGTGACTCGGGAAGGAGTTCCGCCGGCAGTGGAGCGCCTGAATTCGCAGTATGGGAACGGCAATGCTGAATCAGTTCCTCGACATGCTCCGCATCGCGCCACCGCTCCATCGGATCATTGGCCATCAATCCTTGAACCAACTGTTGCACCGGAGCAGGGATACGATGCGTCTGGAGAAGGCTCCAGTCGGGGCGTCCACTAGAAAGATGTGAGAGTGTTGCGAGAGGATTCTCTCCACGGAAAGGAAGCTCCCTGGTCAACAACCAATACAGCACGCTTCCCAAACTAAAAAGATCGGAACGTGAATCGACCTTTTTTCCCGTGGCTTGCTCCGGGGACATGAAGACCGGTGTGCCGAGGAGCGAACTGGATTCGGTCAAATGCTCATCCCCTTGGATCCGCGCTAGCCCAAAGTCGGCGAGCAAGACATGGCGAATGTCGGATTGAAGAAGAATATTCGAAGGCTTCACGTCCCGATGCACGATTCCGAGCTTGTGGAGTGCCGCCAAGGCCGAGGCGACTTGCGAAGCGACCGCGAGGGCTTCGTCGACCGTTAAAGGGTGGGCATTGGCCCGATCGGCCAGATTGCCACCTTCGATCAAAGGCATGATGATAATCGGCACACCGCGCCAATTTTCAAGGCCGAACAGGGAGATGACGTTGGGATGGTTTAGTCCGGCAACGGCGCGCGCTTCTCGTTCGAATCGCACATGTCCGTCCTGTCGGAGGTGGTTGTGAAGAGCGACGGTTTTGATGGCGACCGGTCGGCGAAGTTCTTCGTCGATTCCTCTGAGAACGACTCCCATACCACCTTGCCCGATCACCTCCAGGAGGCGGTATTTACCGATCCGCCCCAACGCGGCATCTCCTTCAGGGCATGGATCGAGCCAGCTTGCCAACCATCGACCCTGAAGAGAACTCTCCTGTGGAGGCTCAGAGCGTCTGCCGTCCTTGGAGATCAAAGCAGAAAGCCAGGCTAGATCGATGGTTGAAGGAAGATTGGATTCCGATAGTGCGGCGCTCGCAACCCGCCAAACGTCGGTGGAAGCTGCGAGAGATTCGATCGCCATCTGGCAAGCTTCGCACTGATTTAGGTGGGTTTCGACGAGCGTTTCCTCTTGGTCCGACAATGTTCCGTCCAAATACCCCGACAGCATCGCGTCGTCGCATTGGTAGGTGGAGTGATCGGGAAGACGAGGCATTGTCGTTCATTCGACGGGGAGGACGTATGGAGAAATAAGATCTTAAAGCCCCGTTTTCTCGGGTCTCTGTAGCTTATACGCGCTTGCCCGAGAGATCTGACAGGAAATTTGAGAAAAAAGTACTCTGCTTTTAGATCTAGTAGGCGTGGGGTGGGCGGGGACGCATCGGTGTTAAAGGGGCGGACGCGAAGCGTCCCCCCATCACAACCCGTGGCGTTAGCGAGGGA